>NZ_JACGWF010000081.1:0-18779 GCF_014077595.1 Colwellia sp. 6M3
GGTTAAAGCTATAACTACTTATTTAAATTAAGTAGTGAATGATATATTTTCAGCATGTTGAGCACTATCGAGTTATTAATTTTACTTGATAGTGCTTTTTATTTTGTGGCCATAACCTATTGCTTATCGTTAAAACCTTCCTTGTTTAAGATACAATAAAAGATCTTTCAATATATAATTTGTATACTACTTTATGGCACCTAACTGTCATAATAACCTAATGTTACCAGACGAAAATTCATCCAAATCCATCGTTTAATCTGTTCAATACTTTCATTATCATTTCATTATTATTTAATCATCATTTAATGTTTCAATCGCGTTAATCTGGGGTTGAACTGATTTCGACCTATTGTTAAGTTAAGCCATTAATAATAATAATATATAATTGAATTTTATGAAAAAATATATAATCGCTTTATCGTTTGTTTCTTTGGTTAGTTCGTCGGGTGAGTTTGAAACTGCTGTTGGCTTAGGGCATCAATACGGCAGTATTTTAGGTGCACAATTTGGCTATAAAACAGAACTTACTAAGTATTATGCTTCATTAGGCTATGTCGGTTTTGCGGTTGGGTTTCAAACTACATTGAGTGAAAATTCAAACCATGCCTATGGTGTTGTTGCCGGAATAGAAGCATGGGAAAGTGATCATGGATTTGTCTTCGCAACATACGATTATCATTTTAGTGGATTCTCTAACCCAGGGTTTGTTGTAGGGACGGGCTTTGGTTTCACACGAGGAGAAGGAGCGTTTGATATTTTTGATGATGGGCTTATTCAAAATACAAGAAATGAGCGACGAACAGAAGATATAAAGGCTAGTTTTACTTTGAGTATTGGCTATAAGTTTTAGACTTAAGATTTTTATATAAACACTTTCAACGTTATTACTAGCTCATTGGGTTAATATCTTAACTATGCTTTTAACAAGCTATAGTTAAGATATAACAAGGATATTATTCTTAGCGTTAAAGCGAGCAGACCGCTAAGTACTTTGTAACTCTTCTAATAGCTCACTAATTTCGGCTTTTAATTCTTTATCTGCAATTTTGTTACTGTTGATTTTAGCGCTTTCTAAATGCAAAATTGCACTTGTTTTGTCACCTAATTCTACTTGCAGTGAAGCGATGGCAAAAGCTATAGATGACAGAAAGTCTTTGGAATTTATCGCTTGTGCCTTTACGAGTGCTTTTTCATAAAGTGTAATGGCTAGTGCTAAGTCATCGGTAAAGTCAGCCAGAGTTTCCCACTGTACAGGATGGTCTTTATCGCTGTTCTCGTTATCTTCACAGACTTGTTTTAATTCAAGGTAATATTCATCGAATTTAACTTGATTCTTTCTCACTGATGCTTGTAATAAATCTTTTGCCAACGTATGCACGTGTTTGTAAATTTTTGTATTCATTGATTTACCTTACTTACTATTTTTCATAAAAACATAAAAGAGATTATAGAGCTTTTAACAAAACTAAACAGATAATAGTCAGTTAAGTAGAGCAAAACCGAATCAATTGATTCGGTTTTATCTGTTTTGCTGTTAATTGTTGTCAATCAAAGCACTTTAACTGCATCATTAAGTGCTTTAACCACTATGCTTCATCTTGAAATATATCTTCTATGGTTAATTTAAATAACCTGGCCGCTTTAAAAGCTAATGGCAAACTAGGATCAAACTTACCTTTTTCAATAGCATTAATGGTTTGTCGCGAAACCTCTAATGCCTCGGCAAGTTGCGCTTGTGTCCAATTTTTGTCTGCGCGCAATACTTTCAGTCTATTTTTCATCGGTATTTACTCTGACCAACAAAGGTTGCCACTAAATAAGTTATGCCCATAAAAATAACTAAATGCGAAATTTCTGCGTGGTAACTTATTAAGTTTAATACGTCTAAATTAGAGTAAGTTAGTCCGACGATTAAACTCAAACCTAAGGTTATCCCCATAGCATTGAGTTGAATTCGCTGCTGCATTTCATCTAAGCCTTTTAGATGCTTTATATTGGCTAAAACCATTTTAAAACCTAAGGCTAAGTTTAACGTTACAGCTAGAATCGATAAGGGAATATTGAAATCCCAAATAAAGCTAGGCCCGAAATTTGTTAGTGCCATAGTCAAAACCCACATAGCTGTCCAAAAGCTTAGCTTTGTAGTATTACTTTTATTCTTTTGTTGCCACGATGTTTTATTGCTGGTCATTACTTTAGCTCCATGTCGTGTTTATATTACTTTAAGTCAAGTTTGCTTTACATTTATTAATATAGGGTAAGCTTTACTTAATGTCAAGCTTGCTTTACTTATTCTCTGGTGGTTTTTATTTTTTGTTTCACTTACTGGGGGATTTTAACTCTTATTCTTCAGGCTTGAGGCTGTTTTAAAATTTAAAAATTGTTTAATTAATTAAGAATTTTTTTCTATAGTCACCGGGTGTTTGCTGGGTGATTTTATTAAACCAACGATAGAATGATCTTGGTTCGGTAAAGCCTAACTCGATACTGATTTGATTTAAATTCAAAACATTGTTGGCGAGATATTTTTTCGCAATATCAAGTCGAGTTTCATCGAGTATGCTTTGAAATTTCAAACCTAATACTGCTAAACGACGTTGTAATGTTTTTGCGCTTATACCAAGTTTTTCTGCCATATCTTGCTGATGGAATGCACCGGTTCTTAGCGCTTTTTCTAGCTCCATTTTTAACTGTGTCGCGATATCTACTTCTGTTGTTAGGTTAGAAACTAGTGACTGCGCATGGCTTTCAAGGGTAGTTAATAATTGTTGGTCACCTTTGTTTAACGGCACTGACAATAAGGTTTTATCAAATATAATGGCATTTTCACTTTGTCCGTAGCGGATCAAGCATTTAAAAACCGCTTGATATTCTTGTTGCTGACTAAGTGATGGTTGTTGTCGACTTAAGCGTAGTTCACTGGGGTTACTGTCATGACTCACTAAATAACGTGCAAAGGTTAGCCAAGAAGCAAGACAATTGTCGACCATATGACGCTTAACATTCGGGTCGGTGAATTGGCAATGCCAACTGATTTTTACTTGCTCGCCCAATGGCGAAAAGGTGGTAATGCCCATATCGCCAACTAACTTTTCAAAAGGCTGAATTTTGCTGATAACTTGCCCTAAGTTTTCACAGTTCATCGATATATAGCCTAAGACACTGTATGAGCCTGGCTGTACATATTTTGCAGTATGTAAACCAAATAAGTCATCATTAGATTGTATAAGTAATGCCGCGATCAGCTGTTGAAAAAGTTGTCCACTAATATGCTGACTGTTATCAGATAAAAGTTTTTTATCTAATTTTATAGTTTGGCAAATAGTGTCAATATCTAGTTTTTGCTCGACGGCTAATTGCAAATACTGATTGATGGCAGCCACAGATGCTTGGCCGAGATCGTTATCTAAGCCTGCATCAACTTGCTTTTCTGGTAGCTTGTTATTGACTGATAAGTGACTAAAATTGCTCATTGATGCCTACTGTCTATAGTTTTGTCCAAATATGTCACCTTGACTGTCTTTTTAGGACATTTCATCACTATACACTTGGTTTATTATAATGCGTAATAAAATATAAAAGGGCTATAAAATGAGACGTTGGAATGGCTGGGGGGATGAAAATACCTCAATGGATTTACCACAATCGGCAGGAGAGTTTTTAAGCAAAGTTGTCGGGGCAGGACATCGTCTTAATGACATTGATTTAGCTGAGGTGATAAACGCAGTACCGGCATCTCGTTTACCCGAGCACGCATTAGTTTCTGTCAATGCTGAACAACGTGTACGCCATGCTAAAGGACAGTCGTTGCCTGATTGGTTAGCCATGCATAGCGGGGAAATTAACTGTTTTCCAGATGGCGTTTGTTTTCCTGAAAATAAACAAGATGTTAAAGATATTCTCACCTATGCGAAAGCACATAAAGTTGAATTAATTCCCTACGGCGGCGGTACAAGTGTTGCCGGGCATATTAATCCAAAACAATCTCAACGGCCCGTTCTGACGGTGAATATGGGCCGGATGAATCAATTACTGCATTTAGATGAACAAAGCCAAATTGCCACTTTTGGTGCTGGTACTCCTGGCCCTATGGTTGAAGCTCAGTTATTGGCTCGTGGTTATACCTTAGGGCATTTCCCGCAATCGTTTGAACTGTCAACGCTAGGAGGTTGGGTTGCAAGTCGTTCAAGTGGTCAGCAGTCATTACGTTATGGCCGGATAGAGCAATTATTCGCTGGCGGCAATATGGAAACATTTGACGGCTCGCTTGATGTACCAACATTTCCAGCATCTTCAGCAGGGCCTGATTTACGAGAGATATTGTTAGGATCGGAAGGGCGCTTTGGTATTTTAACCGAAATAAAAGTACGGGTGAGTAAAGTCGCTGATGCTGAGAAGTTCTCGGTGATCTTCTTTAAAAATTGGCAATCGGCAAGTCAATTTTGTCAAACAGCCGTTCAGTCACGCATTGCCTTGTCTATGTTACGAGTGAGTAACGCGGTTGAAACGCAAACGCAATTAAAGCTTGCTGGTCACGAAAGCGCGATAAAATGGCTAGAGCGCTATTTGTCGTTGCGTGGTTGTGCAGACGAAAAGTGCATGCTGACTTTTGGCTTAACGGGTACTAAACAACAAATTTCAGCGAGTAAAAAACAATTAAATCGTGTGATTAAAAAATTCAACGGCGTTAGTACTGGTGAGGTCTTAGGTAAAAAATGGCAAGCAAATCGTTTTCGCTCGCCATACTTGCGTGAGGCGTTATGGCTTCAGGGGTATGTGGTTGACACTTTTGAAACGGCAACTGACTGGGGTAATGTTGATAACTTAATGGCGAAAGTTGAATCAACTATGCGCGACGGTTTAAAAGCAGAAAATGAAAAAGTACATGTATTTACTCACCTTTCTCATGTTTACAGTCAAGGTTGTAGTTTATACACCACCTATGTTTATCGAAATGCTAATAGTTATTCAGCGACACTTGCGCGTTGGAAAAAACTCAAGCATCAGGCAAGTCTGAGCATAGTGAATAATGGCGGCACGATTAGTCACCAACATGGTGTTGGCAAAGATCATGCGCCGTATTTGTCGGTAGAAAAAGGTGAACTGGGTATGAAAGTATTAGTAAACCTTGCTGAACATTTTGATGCTGAACAGCAACTAAATCCCGGCACGTTATTGGAATAAGGAGCAACTAGGGGCAGAAATTGCTTGTTTGCTCCCCGTTTTGCTTTAATGCAAGTAATTACCGATATGAGTAAGGTAATTAAGCTTAATGAAACGCTTAAAAGAGAGGTTAATAACCATGACAATAACGATGATCTTAAATTGACTATTGCTAAGCTCAACAGCCATGTTTTGATGACGCGTAAAGAACGTATCGCCGATATTACCGATGTTACTGCTTGGGATATGGTAATTATTGGCGGCGGTATTACCGGCACGGGTATTTTAAAACTAGCCTGTCAAATGGGACTGAAGGTGTTGTTGTTAGAGCAAAAAGACTTCGCTTGGGGCAGTTCAAGTCGTTCCTCTAAAATGGTCCATGGTGGTTTACGTTATATGGCACAAGGGCAAGTGGCATTAACCCGAGAGTCAGTTGTTGAGCGCCAACGGTTATTAAAAGAAGGTCAGCCTTTAGTCACTAAACAAAGTTTTGTATTAAGCCATTATAAAAAAGCTTTTCCAGGCCCGTGGTTATTTAATCGCTTATTGTCTTGTTATGATTTTATCGCTGGCGAGAAGCAGCATAAGTTTTGGCCCAAGTCCTCTTATTTATCCTTGGCGCCACAGGTCGCCGAGCATGATTTACTCGGTGGAACGCAATTTTTTGATGCACTAACCGAAGACGCTCGGTTGGTGCAACGCTTGATACAAGAGTCATTGCAACTTGGAGGACAGGCACTAAATTATGCCCAAGTAACAACACTGGATATCAACGCGGCAGACAATCAATTATCAGTCTTACTTGAAGACCAAAAGCAGCGATTAATCATTAATGCCAAAGTGGTGGTGAATGCTTGTGGCGCTTGGACTAACTTGTTACAGATTAATCAGGATAAGCAAGCTAACATTAGTAAAAAACCACCGGTAAATATGCGGCCATTACGCGGTAGTCACTTAGTCATAGCAAACTGGCGTTTACCAGTTGCCAGTGTTATTTCTGTTCAACATGCTCAAGATAAGCGACCAGTACAAATATATCCATGGCAAAATGTCACCATAGTGGGCACGACCGATGTTGAGCATCATGATGATATGGCTTTAGAAGCTAAAATAAGTCAGTCAGAATTTGATTATTTATTAGCGACTATAGAGCAACAATTTCCGCACGCGCAGATCACCAAAGACGATATTATTTCTACCTTCGCAGGCGTTCGACCTGTTACCACAACAAATGATTCATTAGCGCCATCGAAAGAGAAACGTGATCACCATATTGCAAAGCATCAAGGGGTTTTCACGGTTACTGGCGGCAAACTAACCACGTTTAGATTGATTGCACAACAAGTGCTGACCATGGTTTGTCAGCAGTTAACTGTTAACGACAAAACAAACGCATTAGTGTTAACTGACGCACTCAATATTGCGAGTCAGCAACCTATTTTATCGCAATACACAGGCGCTGAATCATTAGCTTTTAGTCATGATATTGAGCAGCAGATACTGGCTTGCTATGGTGAGTTAAGTGCTGCGTTTGTTCATGCCAGTGAAAAAACTGACTGTCAGCCAATACGCTATAGTCGGCATTTATGGGCAGAGTTAGTTTGGTCGGTGAAATTTGAACAAGTACAACATTTGGATGATTTATTATTGCGCCGCACTCGATTAGGCAACGTATTGCCAGAGGGCGCTCGTGACTTAATACCTCAAGTTAAAGCACTCTGCTCTCCCTACTTAACGTGGAGTGAAAAGAAGTGGCAAGAAGAAATTAGACGGTATTTAGCCCTGTGGCAATGTTCGTACAGTTTGCCACAAGGTGAAACTTCATCAATATGAGTAAAGATATGAACGAAAGTAGCAAGACAAAAAGCACAGAAAAGCACAACAGTGATTTGATCTTGACCATAGATAACGGCACGCAGAGTGTTCGTGCTTTGCTTTTTGATCTCAAAGGTAACTTGTTGGCTAAAAGCCGTATTGAGCTTGACGCTTATTTTTCTAAAAAGCCGGGATGGGCTGAACAAAATGCCGATTATTTTTGGCAAATGTTAGGCCAGTGTTGCCAGCTACTCTGGCAGCAAAATGAGGTTATTGAAAATGGGTATCGTGAAAGGGTAACTGTCGTTACAGTCACCACTCAGCGTGGCACGGTAATTAACTTAGACAAAAATGGCCAAGCCTTACGGCCAGCTATACTTTGGCTTGACCAACGCTTATGTCAAGATAATCAAGCCATGCCTTGGTATTGGCGCTTGGCATTTTTCCTGATAGGCCAAAGTAAAGTTGTCGATTATTTTCGTCGTAAATCACAAGCGAATTGGCTTGAACAAAATGAACCTGATGTTTGGAAAAATACAGACAAGTTCTTACTACTGTCGGGGTTTTTAACCCATCGGTTAACCGGGCAGTTTAAAGACTCAGTGGGCAGTATTGTTGGTTATTTTCCCTTTGATTATAGAAAACAAAATTGGGCCAAAACATGGGACTGGAAGTGGTATGCTTTACCCGTGAAACGCTCGATGCTACCAAGTTTGGTAAAGCCGGGTGAAGTACTGGGGGCAATCACTCGTGATGCCGCCGTCCATACGGGATTAAAAGAGGGGACAGCATTAATTGCCTCAGCGTCTGATAAGGCGTGTGAAGTGTTGGGCTCAGGTTGTATTAGCCCAGAAATGGCAAGTTTAAGTTATGGCACAACAGCAACCATTAATACCAATAACGTTAAGTATGTAGAACCCCAAGCCTTTATTCCGGCTTATCCTTCAGCCATTCCTGATCATTTTAATAGTGAGGTGATGATCTATCGCGGTTTTTGGATGGTCAATTGGTTTAAACAAGAATTTGGTCAACATGAAATTGATAAAGCACAAACCTTAGGTGTTAGTGCGGAGAGTTTATTTGATCAACTAGTTGCGCAAGTGCCACCAGGCTCAATGGGATTAATGTTACAACCTTATTGGTCACCAGGGCTAAAAAACCTTGAAGCAAAAGGCGCGATTATCGGCTTTGGTGACGTACATACTCGTGCTCATATTTACCGCTCAATTTTAGAAGGGCTAGCGTATGCCTTACGAGAAGGTAAAGAGAATTTAGAAAAACGGCAAAAATGCAAAATAAAGCGCTTAATTGTGTCCGGCGGTGGCTCGCAGTCTGATGCCGCTTTACAGCTGACCGCTGACATTTTTAATTTACCTGCACATCGTCCGCATACTTTTGAAACCTCAGGTTTAGGGGCTGCTATTAATGCTGCGGTCGGACAGGGCTATTTTGCCAATTATCAACAAGCTACAACGGCAATGACTCGTATCGAGCAAACTTTTTTACCCAATCAAGCCAATGTTCAGCTGTATAACAAATTGTATCAACAAGTTTATCGAAAAATGTATCGACAACTGAAACCCATTTACCAGAGTATTAAAAAAATAACCGGTTATCCAGAATAATAAAAACATGCTGGTTGGTTTTACGTTTAATTTGACGCTTTATTCATCGCTTTATTCATCGCTTTATTTATCGAGAATTCCTTCACTTTAATGAATAAAGTGTTGCGCCATTTTTTTAGCCATTAACGCGGATTGTTTCATACCTCGGGTATGCGCCATCACTATTGCTCCTTCAACTAATAAGCCTATTTGATTTGCTATTTCAGTATTCTTTTCAGGTAATTGTGTTGCAATTAAATCAACGACAGTTTGTTTATGAAAAGCGGTAAACTTATTAATTGGATCATTAACATCAGTATATTCAGCACTGGCGTTAATAAAATTACAACCAAAAAATGCTGCGCTATTAAACCATTCATCTAAGCTGTCAAACACGGCTAATGCCCCCGAGGTTCCCTTCGTATTTGCCTGAACTATTTTCGTGTTCAATGCAGTGAGTACTTGCTCATGACGCTGTTGCAATGCCGCTAAAATCAACTCATCTTTGCTGCGAAAATGTTTATACAAAGTCGCTTTTGATACTTTAGATTGCGCCAGAATTAAATCGATACCGGTGTCGTGATATCCATGTTGATTAAACAATGCTAATGCGGTGTCGATCAAATGTTGTTTTCTTGGTTGCATATAATTTGCCATTAGTGCTTTTGTTAAATTATAACAATTTTAAACTTGACGTAAACAGTTCTGTTCACCTATAGTGGGTAGACAGACTTGTTCACCTGTATTTGGCAGATGTTCATTTTAATTTTCATACATGCTTTAAAAAGCAAATAAGGTTACTTACCATGTGCAATACAGAAAATAATCTCGGCTCTGAAACAACAGCTATCACGACTTTAGGCATTCATCACCTCGGGCTTAGCGTGCCGAATATCAAAGAAACTGCGGCTTTTTTTATTGAACAATTAGATTTTAATGTTGTGGGCGAAAAGCCAGATTATCCAGCAATTTTTGTTTCAGACGGTACGGTTATGTTAACGCTCTGGCAGGTTAATGATGTAAGCAAGATGATAACCTTTGATCGTAAAAACAATATCGGTTTACATCATTTCGCGCTTAAGGTAGCTAATTTAGAACAATTACAGCAGCTGTTTGAAAAATTGTCTCAGCTTGACAGTGTCGAGATTGAATTTGCTCCCGAGCCATTAGGTGAACTACCAATTCATCATATGATGTGCCTGATCCCAGGTGGCATTCGACTTGAATTAATTACTGCCTAAGGAAAGACAATGGCTAATGATCTGTTAAATGTTTGGCATCAAGGTGAGTTAGCCGTCCAACAAAAGGCTGGTACAGATAAGCGTATGGCTGAAATAGGTGGTAAGTTCATTCGTGAATTTATGCCTCTACAACATCGAGATTTTTTTCAATCTTTGTCGATGATTTTTATTGGCTATAGTGATTATTATTCAGGTATTAATGCTGGGATATTTTTCGGCGCCTTAAACTTTATTCAATCACCAAGTGCAAGCGAACTGGTGATCAATACGCAATATTCGCTCGGTAATATGAGCAAGGAAGATCTTAATGTTGGTGACAGGGTTGGCTTACTTGGTATTGAATTTAATACCAAAAGGCGTAATCGTATTAACGGTATTATTACGGATGTTAGCCAAAAGAGTATCAGAATTAAAGTATTACAAAGCTATGGAAATTGCCCCAAATATATCCAAACCAAAACATTTATAGGCAATGTTGACTACGGTGAGTTTACCTCAACGATAGCAACACAACTTAATGATACGCACCGAGCCATAATATCAAATGCTGATACCTTTTTTATTGCGAGTAGTTTTAATGACGGCCAAAACTTGAATAACCGTGGTATCGATATTTCTCATCGCGGTGGCGATATTGGTTTTGTGACCATTAATGCACAAGGACAGTTATTGGTTGATGATTATCGTGGTAATGGCTTTTTTAATACCTTAGGAAATTTGTTTAATAACCCTAGCGCTTGTTTATTATTTTGCGATTGGCATCGAGGCCATGCCATACAAATAAATGTTACGAGCGAAACTATATGGAATGCTGATAACGAAGACGAAGACGAAGGGACAACAGGCGCTGAACGCACTTTGTGCTTTACACCGATAAAAGTCACTTTATTGATGAATGCATTAGCTCAACGACAAAAAGAAGATGAGATAATTTAAAGCCATTCAGCATGATTACATGGCTTTGTTATCAGCGTACTCTTTATAAAAATACTAATGTTTTCACTATGGCGTATTACTATGTAGTGCAATACGGTTGCCTTCCGAGTCATGAATAATAGCGCGAAAACCATGGCCACCCATAGATATTTTATCTTCTACTAGCCGACCCCCGTGCATTTCTGATTGCTTGATAGCATCATCGAGTCGGCCATTGACATTAAAATAAATTAGCGGACCTGAAGTAAATATTTGCTCTGGAGGCGAGGGCACTAAACAACCAGAAACATTGGTATCTGCATGTGGTAATATGCCAAAGGTGAAGTGCTCAAACTCTTCTTTTTTAACTTCACCGTTAAGTAAAGCGCTATAAAACTCAATGGCGCGGGTTAAATCTATGACGGGAATATCCACCCAAACAATTTGATTTTCCATATGGCTTTCCTCTGTTGTTAATTTACATAACCTAAACACTTGATAAGCTTAATGTGTGCTCCAAAATAAATTTTTTATATATTGGCAGTATAGTTGATGATTTTAGATAACTATATTTCTCAGCTTTATCAATTGCCCAGTAGTAAGCTAGCCATAGAGTCGGTAGAATAATTACTTTGATTTTTATGACTTTGGCGTGCACCTACATTATGCGAATTATTCACACATCCGACTGGCATTTAGGCCAACATTTTTACGGCAAAAGTCGAGCACGTGAACATCAACAATTCTTGAATTGGTTAATCGAGCAATCTCAAGTACAACAGATTGATGCCATTATTGTTGCAGGTGATATTTTTGATACCGGCACACCGCCAAGTTATGCCCGCGAAATGTACTTTGATTTTATTGCTAAGCTGCACCAAACACGCTGTCAATTAGTGGTGCTAGCAGGGAATCATGACTCGGTTGCTATGCTGGGTGAATCACAAAAATTACTGCAGCAATTATCAACACGGGTTATTTCTGCGGTAAGCGATAATATCGCTGAGCAAGTATTTGTTCTTGAAAGCCTAAAAACCGATCAACAAGCGGTGATCTGCGCTATTCCTTTTATTCGGGCGCGCGATATTGTCAAAAGCTATGCTGGGCAATCGGCCAGTGAGAAACAACGTTCGTTACAACAAGCCATAACGGGCCATTATCAAAGCTTATTTTCCCATGCACAGACCTTGTCAGTTGAAAATCAAGCTACAGATACTCGCTTACCTATTATTGCTACCGGACATTTAACCACGATTGGTGCATCGGTTAGCGAGTCAGTACGTGATATTTATATTGGTACTTTAGAAGCCTTTCCAGCCAGCGAATTTCCAGCAGCCGACTATATCGCTTTAGGCCATATTCATCGCCCACAAAAAGTCACTAAAAGTGAGCATATTCGCTATAGTGGCTCACCTATCGCATTAAGTTTTGATGAAGCGAATACACAAAAAAGTATTGTTATTGCCGAATTTAAAGATGGCAAACTCAGCGATGTCGAATTAACTCATGTGCCATGCTTTCAACCTTTGGCGATGGTAAAAACTCAGCTAGATACATTATCGGAAGATATTGCTGGCGTTGCTAAAACACAAATTACTGAACCAGTGAACGCCAAAGATGCAAGTAACACGGCAGATATTGTAGAAAAAATTTGGCTCGATATCGAAATTGAAAGCGCGGAATACTTACAAGATTTAACCGCACGTATTGAGCAAATAGTCGCTGAGTTACCCGTGGAAGTGCTACTCGTTAGGCGCAGTAAAAAATCCCGTCAGCAAATGCCCAGTCATGAGAAAAAAATAACCTTAAGCGAGCTTAGTGTGCAAGACGTTTTCGATGCACGCATGGAGATAGAGCCTTGGGAAACTAATGAGCAGCAAGCACGTAAAGTGCGATTAAATAGTTTGTACCTCGAAATAGCAGAGCAAACCCAACTTGCCAGCGCTGCAAAGCCTTCTCTAGATAAAAATAGCACCATAGATAATAGCTCTGATACTAAAGCGGAGCAGAAATAATGAAAATATTATCACTACGCTTTGAAAACATTAATTCCCTAAAAGGTCATTGGAAAATAGATTTTACCCAATCGCCTTTCGACACCAGTGCTTTGTTTGCCATTGTTGGCCCGACCGGTGCGGGTAAAACGACAATACTCGACGCCATGTGTTTGGCGCTCTACCATCAAACACCACGCTTAACGATATCTGACAAGCAAAACCAATTAATGACCCGCCATACTACGAGCTGTTTGGCTGAAGTTGAATTTGAGGTGAAAGGTCAAGCGTATCGTGCTTTTTGGAGTCAACGTCGAGCTAAAAACAGTGTTGAAGGTAACTTACAAAAACCGACCGCAGAATTAGCGAAAATAACGCCAAACGGTGACGTTAACCTTGACGATACTGATGAAAAATCCGCAGGAGAAGCGGACGTTATTGCTACTAAAGTTTCAGATATTCGAAATGAAATTGCTCGCATCACTGGCTTAGACTTTTCTCGTTTTAGAAAGTCGATGATGTTATCGCAAGGGGAGTTTGCCGCTTTTTTAAATGCTCCGGCGAATGAACGCGCCGATTTATTAGAAGAGCTGACCGGTAGTGAAATTTATGGTGACATTTCTAAAGCGGTGTTTGAACAGCACAAAGACGCGAGTAATGAATTAAAGCTACTACAAGCGAAAAACTCAGGCCTGCAGTTATTAACGCCTGAGCAGCAACAAGTTATTGATAACGAACTAGAAAAAGTTAGCGCACAACAACAACCATTTGAAGCGCAGATAACGCATTGGCAGCATATTCGACATTGGTTAGTGAATGTTCAGCAAGCCAATAAGCAAAAATTACACGCCGAGCAACAAGAACAAAGCGCGCAGCAAAAGCATAGCGAGCATGAGACTCAATTACGCGCTTTAGCATTGTCAGAGCCTGCGGAAAACTTACGCGCTGAATATCAGCAACTCAATCATGTGAATCAACAACTTACTGAGCTTAATGAGCAGGCTAAAGTTCTTGAGCAAGATGCGAAACAAAGTGCAGATCAAGTTGGTGTCGCAGAGCAAGCACTAGCCGAGTTTTCATTAGCCCATGATGGGTTTGTCAAAGAGCAACAAGCGACAGAACAATTAATTGTTGAACAAGTACTGCCATTAGATAGCAAAATCTCTCAGCTCACGGAGCAACAAAGTCAACAGGTTAGTCGCTTAACAAGCGCGAGTGAAGTAGCGCAACAAGCAAAAAAAGAAGCCGAGCAACTGTTGAGCCAACAGCAAATTCAGCAAGAGAAAATAGAGCAAGCCAAAGCATTTATCGGGCAGCAAGAGCACTTGGCACCATTGCCTGAGCATTTACCATTATGGCGCAATATGCATGCGCAAATGGTTAATGAGAAACAATTGAGTTTTGAGTTACTGGCGCAAGATGTAACGCTACAAAAGCAAGCTGAAGCATTAACTCATACGATGGCTGAAGATGAACAAAAATTTGCCACGCTTGATACTGAATTTAAGCAGCAGCAAGTACTGCTCGCTTCGAAAGAAAGTGCGATAAGTGAGTTATTAGCACAACACCAATGTGAAAGTGAACAGGCGCTTAGTCAGCAGTTGCATAATATGCAGTCGATGGTTACTGAACAAGCGCAAGTTATGCAAAATGCCAGACGTTACCAAACGTTAGCAACAGAATTAAAAGATATTGATAAAACGCTGAATGACGATAATCAGCAATTAGCTAGTATAGTCGAGCAATTACAGCCATTAAGATCACAATATAAACAGCAAAAAGTGCAATTGACTGATGTGCAATTAATTGTTGAACAACAAAAAACGATTATGTCGTTAAGTGAACATCGAGCAAACTTAAAAACGGACCAAGCTTGTCCGTTATGCGGCTCACAGCAACATCCTGCTATTGGTGATTATCAGGCGCTTAGTGCTAACAACGGTGATGAAAATGAGCAACAAAGCCGATTAAAGCAATTAACCTTGGCTTTAGAGCAGCTTGAACAGCAAGGGAAAACCTTGTCGTCTGCGCAAGACCGATTAAAAGAAAAGCTTAATTTTGTTGGCGAAAACCAAGCCGTAAAACAACAAGAACAACAATATTTAGCGCAGCAATGGCTTACACAACGCACGTTATTAGGGCTTGATGTTGAGCTATCTGAATTTGCGCAAATAGAAGCAAATATTCAGGCTCGTCAACAACATTTTGAGCAACTCAATAATGCCAATAGCCAACTACAGCAATTAAAGCAGGCTCAGCAACAGCAAGTAACATTACTGACCGGGCAAGAAAAACAGCTGTTAACTTTGTCTAATCAGAGCCAAAATCAAACGTTACAACTTAAGCAATTTAGACAACAAGCTGAGCAAAACAAGCAAAGCCTGATGCTTAAATTAACGCAAATATCGCAAGAGTGGCAAAAGTTAAGCACGTTTATGCAAGCGAGTCACCTGACTCTGCCTGATTGTTTTACTGTTTTTAATCAAGTAGATATAGATGCGACACAAACTGATGCTGCACAAGATAAATTTAATGCTTTAGTACAACTGCAGCAAGCATGGATAAATGAACTTGAGCAGCAAAGTAGCGCTTATCAAACGGCATTAAGCGCCGTTAGCATTGATAACGAACAACTACAACAATTGCAGCAACAACGGGCAATAGTCGATAACAACGTTGAGCAGTTAAATACTTCTGAGCAAAGCTTAAAAACAGAGTTGAATGCTTTAGAACAGCAACTTACTGAAGAAAAAATTAAACGTCATAGCTTATTTGGTGAACAAAATACTCAGCAAGTGCGTCAACAATTAAAGCAACAGCAACAAGCGCAAGAACAAGCATTGCTTGGGCATCAAAATGTACTTAACGAGCAGAAAAACTTACAACAAAATGTCGCGGGTAAATTACATGGCAATGTTGAGGCGATCAATCGCTTAACGCCGCAGCAACAGTCAGCTAATCAAGTTTGGCAAACGCAGCTCGCTGACAGTGAGTTCGCAACCGAAGCTGATTTTAAAGCCGCGCTATTGACCTTAGAGCAACGTAAAGCTTTAAAAGAAATACAACAAACAATTGAACAGCAAGTACAGCAAGCCAAGGCGCAATTGCAGCAAGCACAACAACAATTATTACAACTTGAGCAAGATAAAGCGCTGCTGCAAGAACAAAGTCATCAATTGGTTGATGCGTTGCAAAGTAATGAGAGCAGTGCAGCAGAGAGTCATGATGAAATACTGAAAGATTTATTGTTCACACAGCGAGTTGAGATAAATGATCAGCTAGATATTGCCACTTTTGATAATAAAGCTGTGATTTGTGCACAAATATTAAAACAATTACAAGTTCGTCAAGGGCAGTTAAGTCAGCAAGTAAGCCAAGATAAACAGCAACGTGAAGAGCAAAAAAGCGTACTCGCAAACATTGTTAATCAACAAGCTGAACTAGACGATCTTTCGCATCTTAATGGCTTAATTGGCGCTAAAGATGGAGCTAAGTTTAGACGCTTCGCGCAAGGCTTAACGTTGTCGCATTTAGTCTATCTAGCCAACCAACAACTTAATCGTTTACACGGCCGCTATCAATTACAGCGTCAACAGTCAGATAATTTAGCGTTAGAAGTACTTGATACTTGGCAAGCGGATAGTGTGCGAGACACTAAAACCTTATCAGGTGGTGAAAGCTTTTTAGTCAGTTTAGCGCTCGCTTTAGCGTTATCTGATTTAGTCAGTGCTAAAACCAGTATTGATTCACTATTTTTGGATGAAGGTTTTGGCACTTTAGATAACGACACCCTAGAAATTGCCTTATCAGCCCTTGATTCATTAAATGCTAGTGGCAAAATGATTGGCGTGATCAGTCATGTTGATGCCTTGAAAAAGCGTATTGATGTGCAAATTGAAGTGAAAAAACACAGTGGTTTAGGGGTCAGTGAATTAGCTGATTGTTATCGCTATCTCGACAATTAAGTTTATGGGTTGTATCGCCGCGCTTTGTCGGCATAAATTTCGATTCTAAGTTTACAGTTGATAAGGACTCGATATTTTCTGTTGTTATTTGATATTTTTTTGCTGTATTTTCCATAAAACCGTTGTTTTTAAGCTGCTTCAGTGAAAGTTCAAGTTTCGGGATTAACTCGGCGTGTTTTTTATTCAGGTAAGTAAAAAGATGAAATGAATCTACCGCCGGTTTATGTATCATTAATTTACTGCGTAATTCTGGTGATTGGTCTAGCAGGCTATTTGCCACAGAGGAAAACATAATGGCAGAATTTACTCGTTTGTTCGCGACCATTTTTAATACATTAGTATTGGAAGAAACTGCAATACGATTTTCTGGATTAAGATGCTTTCTAACCGTTTTTGAGCCGCGTAAAAAGGCAACACTTCCTTGGTTGACTGTTGTCCATGTAATCGGCTGATCGATGTTTTTATTCGCTAAGGTAATCATGACAATTTCTGTTAATACCAGAGGCTCATTAACCAGTAAATAATTTGAGCTATCAATATCTGAGATCTCTTTAAAGTTTATCACACGAGAAAGATCGCCATCAATACGACCACTATTGACTTGCGAGATAACTCTATTACCTGGTATTTGAATGGTTTGCACTTTAATTGAGTAAGGCTTTAGCGCTTCTTGAATCAATTCATGTAAATATAAGCTTAAAGGAGGCGGAGTATGTGTAGCAAAGACTAACTTTTCTCCTGCTAATGTAGGCAAGGAAGTCAATATCATCATAAAGACAACAACAGAGTTGAAAAAAATCTTTATGTTTAGGTACTTCATATATCCCTATCCTCAAATAGTGATGTTCTTTCAATCATACTGCTTAATTTTTTACTGTGAGTTTTGAGTGATAAATTTAGTTGCTAGATAACTGCTAATGTAATTGAAATATAAAAATTACCGTACACGCTAGATATACATAATTTACAGTTTTCGCAGCTAATGTTTATAGGCTAACTTTTTAACTGGGAGCAGCGTTAAAAATATCGCTTCGAACTAGTGGTTAATAATTTATAAAAATAATACTCATCAAACAAAGTTCAGTAACAAAACTATTTTGGCACTAGATATAGTTTTTGGCAAATATTGTGTTCAGTACATTTTATAAGTACATTAAGTGGCAGAGACAAACCGTTTATTTTTAAGCTTAAATACTTCAAAAGGAGCACAAAATGCTAACGACAGCACTACAGTATGCAGAAAAAGCTGAAAAACTCTGTGTTTTACCTGATGTTTATTTACGATTGCAAGAGATGATGGATGACGAGCAATCTACTTTAGCCGATATCGCTGGAATTATAGCGTTAGATCCTGCTTTAACATCTAAGTTGCTAAAAGTCGCTAATAGCGCGTTATTCAATTTTCCGCGTGAAATAGGCACTATTTCAAAGGCACTAGCTGTTTTGGGGATAAATGAAGTACGCAATTTAATTAATACTTATGGTGTTACTTCCGCTTTTGCAACGATTGATACCAGTATTATTGATATGGACAGGTTTTGGGAAGTGAGTGTCGATTGTGCTTTATTGTGTAAATACTTAGCCCAGAAAAAAAACATTAAAAATGCGAAAGGTTTATTTGTTTCTGGACTGTTACATAACATTGGCGAACTAGTCGTTATGCAAACGGATCCAAAGAAAGCGCAATATTGTCAAGATTATGATAAAAATGAAACGCCATGGCAGCGACAACAAGATGTTTTTGGTTTTACTTATGCTGATTGTAGTGCTGAATTATTAAACTTATGGCAATTACCTCAAAGCATAATCTCTCCCATTGAACAGTATCATCAAGCGTATAGTGAAGATAAAGATGAAGCTATTTCATTGCTCTATATCTGTACTCGATTGGCTTTATTAAATTCACACCCTGGTATGTATTCAAAAAAATCATTTGTTGGTCAACATATTATGGACGATTTAGGCATTACTTTTGATGACTTAGATGAAGCGGTAAATTTTTGTAATATTGAGGGTATGTCAATTTTGTCAGCGTTATCATTAAAAGCGTAGTTGCTAAGATAGTGCGATAATTAGTTA
>NZ_JACGWF010000126.1:0-8474 GCF_014077595.1 Colwellia sp. 6M3
GACATGTAGACACTTATAAATAGGTTATTTTATATTAATTACAAATAAATTTAAAAAAGTTATTGCACATAAGGCAAGGATAGTTATGCCATGCTCGAAATATTAATGCGCTTAAAAGAATCTGCTCCTATTCACTTTGACTTAATTGCCGTTAACCTTGATCAAAAGCAACCCGGTTTTCCAGAGCATATTTTACCAAATTACCTTGAGTCGATAGGTGTCGCTTACCAAATTGTTGAAGAAGACACTTACGCTATTGTTAAAGAGAAAATTCCTGAAGGCAAAACTACATGTAGCTTATGCTCTCGTTTACGCCGAGCATTGTTGTATAAAGCGGCTAAAGCATTAGGAGCAACTAAAGTTGCACTTGGTCATCATCGCGACGACATGGTAGAAACATTAATGCTCAATATGTTTTACGGTGGCAAGCTCAAATCAATGCCCGCAAAACTTGTTTCTGACAATGGCGAGCACGTGGTTATTCGCCCATTAGCATTTTGTAAAGAGCAAGAACTTATTCAGTATGCTGCCCTAAAGCAATTCCCTATTATTCCTTGTAACTTATGTGGTTCACAACCTAACTTACAGCGTCAGAACATTAAGTCAATGCTACAAGATTGGGATAAAAATCACCCAGGGCGTATTGAGTCTATGTTTACGGCGATTAAAAATGTAGTGCCTTCACATTTATGTGACAGCGAACTTTTTGACTTTAAAGGTATTAACGCAAACTCTGGAATTATTGATGGTGGTGATACCGCTTTTGATCAAGAAACATTTGTACAAGCTGCGCCTGAAAGTAACGCTGTTAACATTCATCAAGCAGATTTATTGAAAGTAACAGAGATAAAATAATATTATTGAAACTTTTCAATGAGTAAACTCTATTTAACGTTAGCTTATAAAGTGTAACGTTTTACTGGGCTTATTATTGGCTAGCGGTTCAATGTTGGCGAATTTTTTAGGTTTAGGTTTAGGTTTAGAGTAGATTATTTTGCAGTTTTGCCGTTCAGCCTAGTTTTGACTTGGAACGGCAGAGCCACTAAAGATTATTTATTTGCAAGATCAAAGTATGGTCGATTATGTCTGATCATCTCAGTGAGTTCTAAGACATAATCTGCACCACGTTCAGAGTAAGCGGTTAAGCCTGTCGCTAATATTTCTGGTGCCAAAGGTTGGTTTTGATCCCGTAATTGGCCTCGAATAAGCCTAAATACGTTATAAGCGCGATGCGTATTAATGTTATGTAAATAGCGCTCAACGCCTTGTTTTACAGAACTGTAAGCAGCTACTTCATGATCCGCACCTGAATTACGACTACTTGGCACCATGCCACAGCCCTCGCTATAGCACCAAACACCGAAAAAATTCAAACCTATTCGAGCGAACCGAGAAGTCCCCCAAGCTGACTCATTTGCCGCTTGCACTAAAACAAGTGCTTGCGGAATAACGTCTACTTTAAGCTGTAATTCATAGAGCTGTTTTAACAGTGAGAATTTTTTACTGACTTTATATTGCGTAATTAACTTTGCGACTAACGCTTCATCTTCGATACTAAAAGGTTGCTCTAAGGTCAGCTGCTCAATTAAGCGTTCTACTTCAACACGCTTAGCAAGTATCTTTTTATTTTCAGCCGCTACCGCAGGTTTAATAAAAGCAAAAAATTTTCGTTTTTTCTCTTTTACATCTCGAATTTTGGCAAAGTTTGGTAAGTTAACGTCGTGAAGCGGCTGTTCTATCTTTTTAGCCACTTTTTTAAGCGTTTTTTTAGATACTGTCTGTTCAACGGTTTCACTAGCTTCTTCTACCTTTAAAAAAGTGAATGGCGCGACTAAACCAATACCCAATAGGGCTAAAAATATAAAGCCGAAAATATTTTGCTTATTAATTTTTCTCAAAATCATGATTCCTTACGCAATATTGATAAGTGCTAAGCATTGTATAAATCTTATAAAACTTTATTCATTAAGCAGAAAATGTGTCATTTATTGTATTACCTTGCTCGGTATTGGCTTGCATTTGCAAACCAAATATTTCCCGATATAAAATTCCTTTAACATTGTAAAAAAGCGGCGCTAAATAAGCCAAACAGAAAAGAAAAAATGCGATTGCAATAAAGCCTAATTCTGAAGCACTAGTAGCGGCAACAGGTAAAGCAGCAACCAAAACTGCTAACGCTAAAATCAAGTAAAGTGAAAATATTTTAAACCATTGAAAGCGAGTAGCTTGAATGCTGACCGAAATCGCTTTTATCGGTGACATTTTCTTTTCTACCACTAAAGGGAGAACTAGTGACAAGGCCACAGCTAAAAATATACCCGGTAAATAGAATAATGTTAAACCTATAGTAACTAAAGTCGAGGTAAGCAAAGCACTAACCGCAACCCAGCTACCACGCTTTAAAAAGCCAAAAATCAATTTAGGTTGAGTTTTTAGACCAACTGAATGGAAAACGCCCATCATTTCAACACCGACAATAAAGGGGTATACCACTAGTGTAACGATAATATTAAGTAACGTGGCTGATTGTTGGTCTTGAATGGCTACTTCAATGCCACCAAGCTGGCTGCTGACCAAAATTGAAACGACCATACCTATGATTAAACAAGTTAATAGCCCTAAATTAATCGACATGCGCGACTTTAAGGTTAATTGCCACCCTTCTTTCAATATAGCCGCTACATCAAGTGAATATTCGCCTTTAACGGCTTCTTCAACACTACCACCAACTTTTACAACAGGAAGTTTTTCCACAAAAAATATACCTAATGAGAAAGCGCATAAAAACGCTTATTTATCTGAATTGCTGCCAGTATATCGTAATTCAAAGCGCTGTGTGAATAAGCAAAGTAAAGTTATTAAAAACTCAGAAGTATTTTTAATCTTGTTTAATTTTTTTTAATAAGCTTTGAAAATAATCAGCGCCTTTCTTTTGCGCTAAGGCGATATTATTATCAGGAATAGCTTCTGGATTTTTATATACACTTAACACTTTTTCCATGCTTTTTTCACGGATTAAATGCAATGTAGGATATGGAGAGCGATTAGTAAAATTGCCTGCATCATCGTATTCAGCGTCAGCAAAGCAATATTCAGGATGAAAAGTCGCTATTTGAAAAATGCCTTCAAAACCATGTTCGACAATCAATTCATTGCTATCATCAACCAAATCTAGAAAACGATTAAAATCTCTAAAGCCTTGATTATAAATCAACAAACTTGTTTCAATTTCAGGGTTATCACTTAAGAAGTGACACTGCGCTAAAAACTCAACTAAAGCAGGCTTTAACTGAGCTTTATCGCTAGCATGATAATGAATCGTTTGATTAACAAACTCTTTTTTGGCGAATGGGCAGAAATTTAGCCCGATGATCACCTGCTCTAACCATTGCTTGGTTTGTTCAATTTCATCTATCTGGGTCATCGCAATTTACTCTATCTTTTTCTATTTTAATTTTAATTTTAATTTTAATTACAGGAATTAACTGCAAGTTTTGCTATCGAGCATGATCAATGGTTATTGCTTTGTTGTAATTGCCACATATTAAAATAATGGCCTTTATTAGCGATTAAAGATTGATGTGTGCCCTGCTCTATAATTTCACCTTGCTGCATAACAATAATATGATTGGCATCAACAATAGTCGATAAACGATGAGCAATGACTAAACTGGTTCTATGCTCGGCGACTTCTTTAATTGCCGTTAATATTGCTTGTTCTGACTGGCTATCCAGTGAAGATGTTGCTTCGTCAAATATTAAAATCTTCGGATTTTTTAAAATAGTACGTGCAATAGCAACCCGTTGTTTTTCGCCACCTGAAAGCTTTAAACCGCGTTCTCCGACTATGGTTTCCATGCCATCAGGCAACCTTGAGACAAAATCAGATAAATGTGCCATTTTAAAGGCTTTGTTTACTTTATCTTTGCTGGCTTTTGGTGCTCCGTATTGCACATTTTCAAAAAGCGTATCATTAAACAACACCGTGTCTTGCGGCACTATACCGATATTTTTTCGTAATGAATGTTGTGTAACCTCACGAATATTTTGTGCATCAATAGTTATTTTTCCGCTGTCACAATCGTAAAATCGAAATAATAATTTCACTAATGTCGACTTTCCTGAGCCGCTTTCTCCCACAACCGCCACTTTTTGCCCAGACTTTATCGTGAATGATACATTTTTGATAATAGGTCGCTTAGCGTTATAAGCAAACGAGACATTTTCAAATTTAATTTCTGCTGCAGACAAGTTTAAAATATCGGCATTTTCGCTATCTTCTACTTTAGGTTTTCTTAGCATCAATTCAAACATTTGTTCAATATTAGCCAATGACCCTTTAATTTCTCGATAGACAAAACCTAAAAAGTTTAGTGGAATAAATAGCTGCATCATAAAGGCATTGATCAAAACGAAATCACCTAAAGTCATTTTCTCATAAGTCACTTGATAAGCCGCTAAAGCTAACATTGCGGTCATAGCGCAAGAAATGATCAGCGCTTGACCACCATTTAAGGCAAATAAAGATAAGCGGTTCTTCATTTTCGCCTGTTCCCAGTCAGCGAGTTGGCTGTCATACGCTTTTGCTTCAAAGTCTTCGTTGGTAAAGTATTTAACGGTCTCATAATTTAATAAGCTGTCGATTGCGCGTGTATTACTTGATGAATCAGCTTTATTTGCTTCTCGTATAAAGCGTGTTCGCCAATCCGTTGCGTAAACCGAGTAAGCGACATAGAGCACAATGGAAGATAACGTGATGAGCGCAAACCAAATGCCGTAGTTGAAGAATAAAATTCCCACCACCATCGTTATTTCGATTAGGGTTGGAATAATATTAAAGATCATAAAACGCATTAAAAAATTAATGCCCGTTGTGCCGCGATCAATATCACGTGATAAACCACCCGTTTGGCGATTTAAATGAAAGTCTAAATCTAATTTATGTAGGTGTTGAAACACTTTCAAACCAATTCGTCGAATCGCACGTTCAGTAACGCGACCAAATAAGGTATCGCGAATTTCGGCAAAAAGTACAATCGTTAACCTTACGAGTCCGTATGCTCCAACCAATGCAAAAGGAACGATATAAATACGATTATCTTGCTGTTTATCTAATATATCGACAATATCTTTAAGAATAAAAGGTAGATAAACACTGGCAACTTTTGTTAATACTAAGCAGGCTAAGGCAAAAAATATACGCGCTTTAAATTCAAATAAATATGGCAGTAACAATTTAACTACATGCCAATTAAAGGTGGTGACTTCTTGCTCGCTTTGGTGAGAGGATCTACGCATTATGGTGGCTAATTTCCAAGTGTACTTAAGTTGAATAAACTGTTTTACATCGCACTATATTAACATCGATAGAGTCGCAATGGTTTAAAACCTGACTGTTGAATTTACATTTTAATAGCAATGAACTTTTTTAGTAGTTGTGCTAACGTGAAGCTATTCTATTAATACGGTAACTCGTCATTATGTTGACTTTAATTAACAATATTATTGATCGTTGCTTTTTTACGGTTACTTTTATTTTGGGCGTACAATTGCCTGAATTTATGCAGCAATACCAACAACGCCTTGGCGGTCATTTAGCAGAAGCTCAGTCACAATTAGCCCAATTTGAGGTAATAGCACAGCAACATTTTGATGGCAGCTTAATCACTATGATTGACCGCTATAAAGAAAATACTGAAGCCTCAATTATCAGTACCGGAGAGTTAATCGAACTGTTATCTTTACGTGTCGATTACTTGGCAAGTCATTTAACGCAAATTTCACAGACCGATTACCTCAACAGTGTATATCAACTTGTTTGGCATTTAGATCAACAAATTGCTTCTGGCACAGCTGAAAACTTTTCAATGGGGATCCCACTTGAATTAAACGCACTAGCAACCGGAGGAGCACTTGCTCTAGGTGCATTGTTGCTAAAAGAGTTAACTGTATTTGCCGTTAAACGCCCTTTTAAAGCCAAAAAAATTGACCCTATTCAATCATAATAAGTGATTAATCTTTTCGACCCGCAATAAAAAAGGTTGCCGAAGCAACCTTTATTAAACTCTATCAATGCAAAACTGGCTTGCTAACTTATTCGCTATTACCATCTTCAACGCGACTTTTAAGCTTTTGACCTGGTCGAAAAGTTACTACCTTACGGGCTGAAATTGGAATATCTTCACCTGTTTTAGGGTTACGTCCAGGACGCTCGCTTTTCACGCGTAAGTCAAAATTACCAAATCCAGATAATTTAACTTGCTCGCCTGCTTCTAAAGTTTCACGAACTTCTTCGAAAAACACTTCAACCATATCTTTTGCGTCGCGCTTACTTAGCCCAACTTTTTCAAATAAATGTTCTGCTACTTCTGCTTTTGTTAGCGCCATTATTTAATCCCTCAGAGATGCATTCAGTTCAGTTTTCAATGTATCAACCACTCGGTTAACTACGTCAGTGATATCCTTTTCTTCTAAGGTTTTATTATTATCTTGCAATATCATTGCTATTGCTAAGCTTTTAAAACCAGCTTCAATACCATTACCTTGGTATACATCGAACAAGTTTAGATCAACTAAATAATTTCCGCCAACCTTTTCAATAAGTTGTAGTACTTTATTTGCACTAACTTGTTCATCTACCACTACAGCGATGTCACGTCTGTTTGCCGGAAAGCGAGATATGTCGCGTGCTTGAGGGATATTTTGTGTACAAACTTCGCTCAATAAAAGTTCAAAAACTAATGTGCGACCATTAAGGCCTAATTTCCGTTCTAATTCAGGATGTAAGGCTCCAACATGACCAACCAGTACACCATTTTTATGAATAGCGGCAGTTTGACCAGGATGTAACGCATCAACTTCTGCTTTAGAAAAAATAAATTCACTGACGTTATTTGTTAAACCTAACAAGGCTTCAACATCAGATTTAATATCATAAAAATCGGTTGCTGCTTTTTCGATATCCCAATGTTCTTCACTACGTTGACCACTAAGAACACCTGCGATCATATTGTCTTGGCGAACACCATTTTCCACACTTTCATCAGGAATAAAACGCAAACCAGTTTCAAATAAACGTACACGACCTTGTTGACGGTTTTGATTATAAATTACTGATTGTAATAATCCGGTCCATAAACTTACACGCATCTCTGACATTTCAGATGAAATTGGGTGCGGTAACGTCATGGTTGCTTGACCTGGGTGTAGCTGTATTTGAACTTTCGGGTCAACAAAACTATAAGTGATCGCTTCTTGGTAACCGCGATTAACTAAAACATTACGTAATTTACTTAACGGTAACTGCGCTTCTTTTTGCTCACGCATTGCCAATGTTGCTTTTGGTGAAACATTTGGAATATTGTTGTAACCAAAAATTCGTGCAACTTCTTCAATTAAGTCAACTTCAATGCTGATATCAAAACGATAAGCAGGAACAACAACTGTCCATACTTTTTCTTCGTTTGCACCCTTTTCAGTAACAGCAAAGCCTAAGCGAGTTAATATTTCGCTAACTTTTTCGTCATTGATATGGTGGCCAATACGACCATCAAGCTTTGAACGACGCAAGGCTACAGTTTTTTCAGCTGGAATATTTTCTATCGACACAGCTTCAACAATAGGACCTGCCTCACCACCAACGATTTCAAGCAATAATGTTGTCGCTCGTTCCATGGCATCGCGTTGTAGCTGTGGATCAATACCACGCTCATAACGATGTGATGCATCAGTATGTAAACCGTACTGACGTGCTTTGCCTAAAATTGCTAATGGCGCGAAAAATGCGCTTTCTAAAAAGATATCTTTAGATTCAGCAGTAACACCCGATGCTAAACCGCCAAAAATACCAGCCATGGCCAATGCTTTTGCATCGTCGGCAATAACTAAGGTTTGTGTCGAAAGTTTGACTTCATTTTCATCAAGCAATACTAACGTTTCACCTTCATTTGCATAACGTACATTGATAGCACCTTCAATAGCAGCTAAATCAAAAGCATGCATAGGATGACCTTGCTCTAACAGTACATAATTAGTTACATCGACTACAGGGTCAATTGAACGTGTGCCACAACGACGTAGCTTTTCCACCATCCACAACGGAGTTTGTGCATTGATGTTAATATTTTTAATCACACGCCCTAAATAACGAGGACACGCTTTTTCAGCTGATAAGGTAATAGCTACCGTATCGTCAATCGTTGGCGTAACTGCTGTGATAGATGGCTCTGTAACACTTAAGCTATTAAGTACACCTACTTCACGTGCAAGACCTTTTAAACCAAGACAATCGCCACGGTTAGCCGTTAAATCAACGTCGATGGTTACATCATTAAGATCAAGGTATTCTCTAACGCACTTACCAATAGGAGCATCGCTGGCTAATTCCATAATGCCGTCTGAACTATCTGACAAACCGATTTCAGACTCACTACATAACATGCCGTGAGACGGTACGCCGCGTAGCTTGGCTTTTT
>NZ_JACGWF010000141.1:0-6565 GCF_014077595.1 Colwellia sp. 6M3
GTTCTTCCTTTATATTTTTACGCCATTATTTATTGGCATTTTATTCTAAGATATTTTCACTTTTACGCAGAGGCCAAAAGTGAAGCTAATTTTTCTTGAGCATGTAATGCAAATAAATCGTCACAACCACCAATATGGTTATTGTTAATAAATATTTGTGGCACGGTTGAAGCGCCCTGACTACGTTTAATCATTTTCTCACGCAGTGGTGCATCACCGTCTATTTTTATTTCATTGTACGCAACGTTCATATCATCGAATAAAGCTTTCGCTCTCATGCAATAAAAACAAGTCGCTTTAGTATATATATCAACTGCCATTATGATAACCCGTTGTTTTATTGTGAATTACTTAGTTACAGGTAAACCTGCACTTAACCAAGCACTCATTCCACCTTTAAGAATACTAACTTTAGTGAAACCCGCTTTTGCTAGCTGATTAGCCACTTTACTTGCACTAAGACCAGCACTACATACTACAATAATGGGTGTATCTTTATGTTTTTCAAGACTAGTGAAGTCATTTTTACTGACTTTTTCATTGCCAAGGTGCACTGCATCAACAATATGTCCGGCTTTAAAGTCTTTTTCGCTACGGCTATCAACCACAACACCCGACTCTCTATTAATTAAAAAAGTCATTTGTTGCGTACTTAATTGCTTAATAGGCGACATTTGAATTTTGATAGTAATGACAATAATCATTAAAACAATAACCAACCAAGCTCCACTAAGTAAAGGCTGGCTCATTGCGAAAGTAATATGTTGATCCATAAGTTTTACATTCTAATTAACTAAAAATTTTCCACAGTATACAGGCTAATAAACTAAACCCAAACTGAACTTTTCATACAAAAACACAATAATGAAATAACTTTGCATATATCATTGGTTTTTGATCTTAAAACTGAAACATTTTGTCTAAACAGACAGAAGATATTCACATCGTGTCTTGATATACTGCTGCTGAAAATTATTTTCAATGATCTAACGCTCGTATTACTTTTATCTATCTTTGTTCTAATAAAGGAAGCCATAATGCCAAACAAGAAGTCTACTGTTCTTATTATTCTAGATGGTTGGGGATATAGAGAAAACACAGAATCAAATGCTATTTATCATGCTAACACCCCAGTATTAGATAACTTAATAGCTAACAAGCCCAATATGTTGATTGAAACCTCTGGCATGGCGGTAGGTTTACCAGACGGACAAATGGGTAACTCTGAAGTTGGACATGTTAATTTAGGCGCTGGGCGTATTGTTTATCAAGACTTCACCCGAATTACTAAAGCAATTAAAGATAAAGAATTTCAAAACAATCCAACGTTAGCTAGTGCAGTAGAAAATGCCGTAAGCAATAATAAAGCAATTCACGTTTTTGGTTTGCTCTCTCCAGGCGGTGTTCATAGTCATGAAGATCACATTTTTGCCATGTTAGAAATGGCCGCAGAGAAAGGCGCTAAGGCAATTTATTTGCATGCATTTTTAGATGGCCGAGATACACCACCGCGCAGTGCAGAAGCCTCACTTATCAAAGCACAAGAAAAATTTGCAGCACTAGGCTGTGGCCAAGTAGCCTCAGTTATTGGTCGTTATTATGCTATGGACAGAGATCAGCGCTGGGATCGCGTTGAATCAGCGTATAATTTAATGGTTTCAGGACAAGCTGAATACCAATACAGTAAAGCAACTGACGCTTTACATGCCGCTTACGAGCGTGACGAAAATGACGAATTTGTAAAAGCTTCAGCCATTACTGATGCCGAAGGTAATGTCATTCAAGTAGAAGATGGTGATGCCATGATCTTTATGAATTTTCGAGCCGATCGCGCGCGTCAATTCACCCGTTGTTTTACCGAACCAACGTTCACAGGCTTTAAACGCCAGCAACAACCTAAACTTGGCAGCTTTGTGATGTTAACCGAGTACGCTGCTGATATTGATGCTCCATCTGCTTTTCCAAAAGTCGAGCTTCACAACGTTTTAGGCGAATGGTTAGAAAAACATAACAAAACGCAACTGCGCATTTCAGAAACTGAAAAATATGCCCACGTCACATTTTTCTTCAGTGGCGGTAAAGAAGATACCTTCAAAGGTGAAGAACGAATATTAGTGCCATCACCACAAGTGGCTACTTACGATTTGCAGCCTGAAATGAATTCCACCCTATTAACTGATAAATTAGTAGCAGCTATTGAAAGCGGCGATCACGACTTTATTGTTTGTAATTACCCTAATGGTGATATGGTTGGTCATACCGGTGACTTTGATGCTGCCGTAAAAGCTTGTGAAGCTGTTGACAGATGTATAGGCCGCATTGTTACCGCGTTAGAAAAAACAGGTAGCGAGTGCTTAATTACCGCCGACCACGGCAATGCAGAACAAATGTTAGATAACGAATCAGGACAGGCGCATACCGCCCATACCTGTGAACCTGTACCTTTAATATATTTTGGTCGAAAAGCAGCAATGGCAAAATCAGGCGCACTTAGTGATATTGCACCTACAATTTTATCATTGATGGATATGCCTCAACCTGAAGAAATGACAGGACATAACTTATTAACGCTAACTTAACGTAAACGTGCTTTTTATTGTGCCTTATAACGACAACGCTAGATGCTTATCAATAAAACTTAGCCAGTATAATGCTGGCTATGTTTTTTGTATTGGCTTAATCATACTGTGCTTATCGTTTAATACTGTGGCTCAAGCAAGCGCGAACAACAGTGCAAAAACAAATCAGCAACTTAGCGATATCCAACAAGCTATTAATCAACAAAAACAAAGCCTATCAAACACAAATATTAAAATCAGTGATCTAGAACAACAGCTAAAAACTGATGATCTAGCAATAGGAAAAATAGCTAAAAACTTATCAAATACCACCAGTGAATTAACCGCTACAGAAAATAAATTAGCTGAACTAAGTACCGAGAAAAAACAACTTGAACTGGCTAAAAAGCAACAAGAAGAAATACTCGCCAAACAATTACGAGCCGCTTACTCTACGGGTCATCACGACTACATCAAGCTATTACTTAATCAAGAAAAGCCTAGTAATGTACAACGCACTATCACCCATTATCAGTACTTAAATACGGCGCGTATTAAAGAAATTGAAGCATTTAAAAGTACCATTACGCAATTAAATGACGTTACACAACAATATCAGCAACAAGCTGAACAATTAACACAGTTAACACAAACACAAAGCCAGCAAAAACAAATTCTCGAATTATCAAAAATCAAACAAAAACAAACCTTAAAGGCTTTGAATCAAAAAGCACTTACAGAACAACAAAAGCTCGCCAAACTGGAACGAGAAGAATCAGCATTAGTCTCCTTATTAAAAAGAATGACTGCCGATGCAGCAAAAGCTAAACAGGCAGAAAATTTAGTCGGACTGAGTAAATTAAAACGTAAGCTCAGTTGGCCGGTGAAAGGGCGAATCAATCATAGTTTTGGTTCAAGTAAACAAGGCTATTTAAAATGGAAAGGCGTATTTCTTTCAGCGCCAATTGGTCGTGAAGTAAAAACTATTCACAACGGCACAGTTTTATTTTCAGATTGGTTAAAGGGTTATGGACTGGTTACCGTTGTTGACCATGGTGATGGTTATATGAGTTTATATGGCCATAACCAAGCCTTACTAAAATCGGTGGGTGACCGTGTTGAAGCAGGTGAACCTATAGCCTTAGTTGGCCAAAGTGGTGGCCAAGCTAATTCAGGTCTTTACTTTGAAATTAGGCACACAGGTATTGCAGTCAACCCCAAGCTCTGGTGCAAGTAATTTTGTTTACTAATTCAATTATTATCTATTGAACTAGTCGATTTTGCCCACTTGAGCTGCTATTCTCACTAACGACTTATAATAAGAAAAATTTACCGTGCTTAAATTATTTTCCAAATTTATATTGTTATTAAGCTTACTTTCTCCTGCCTTACTTTTTGCTCAATCAGCGCAAGTAGCGATTATTATTGACGACATTGGCTATCGTAAAAGTGATGCGCAAGCGCTTTACTTACCGGGCAATATTAGTTACGCCATTTTACCTCATACCCCGTACGGCAAAAGATTAGCGCTAAAAGCACAAGCTAAGAATAATGATGTTATTTTGCATATCCCAATGGAATCAAAAAATGGTAAAAAGCTAGGGCCTGGCGCGTTAACCAGTGAAATGAATGAAAATGGCATTCGTGAAAGCTTAAGTAATGCTTTTGCTGAAATTCCTTTTGCGTTAGGTATTAACAATCACATGGGCAGCAAGCTTACTGAATTGTATCAACCAATGGCTTGGACCATGCAGTTTCTAAGAGAACGAGATTTAGTCTTTATAGATAGCGTAACCACTAGCGCTAGCCAAGCTGAAGACGTTGCAATCAGCTTTGGCGTACCGAGTTTACATCGGCATATATTTCTCGATAACAAACTCGAACACAACTATATTCGCCGGCAGTTTAAACAATTAATTAGAGACGCTAAACGCTATCAGACCGTGGTGGCTATTGCTCACCCACATCCTGAAACGATAACGTCTCTGAAAAAACTTCTGCCTTTGCTCGCACAAAACAATGTTGAGCTTGTGCCAATATCTACATTACTTAACCGTAAGTTAACAACACCTAACCTACAAATAAATGCTGAAGACTGAGCTATTCCTACATTTATTAAATGTGTAAAATTTTCTGACAGTGCAACATTAACTAGCTCTTTATATTATGTTTTTTAAGAAGTTTATGAAGATACTTTACGGGTATCGCATAAGTAATTCCACTGGGTTTACTGATCACCGTTTCTTTACTTTGCTGAACAAAAACCTTATTAATTACACCGACAACCTCACCCGTTTTAACATCATACATAGCGCTACCACTATTGCCTGGATAAGCCGTTGCATCTAATTGATACACTAAATAGGGATCTCTTAAGCGTTTCAGCATAGCAATACTAATTTGTCTTGAGTCATCAACGGGGATAATAGTCGGTGTTACTGCAGCAATTATTCCACGGTGAGTAACCGGATAAAGCCCAAGTACCGCGCCAATAGGAAACCCCGTGAATGCAATACTACTGCCTTCTTTAATAAAGCCATTCTTTGCTAAGGTTAATGCCGGTAACGCTCTCCCTTCTATTTTAAGAATAGCTAAATCATGCTCTTCATCAGTGGCAACTAATGTTGCTAATCTAACCTTCGCTGCTGGCCCTTTCCCGGTAAATACGGCTAGTTTTTGTAATAAATTATCATCTAACTCGGTATCAATAACGTGATTATTTGTCACGATGTAGGTTCCATCTCCAACCACAAAGCCGGTACCATTAAGCTGGTTTTTCTGCCGCCCAGTTGGCGTATAAACACCAATTCCTACAACAGACGGTTTAACCATGCTGATGGTATCAACTAAATTAGCGTAGGTTATTGAGCTACAAAGTAACCCAATCAATATTAATGGTTGTAATATTCGTTTCATATTTTCACTCTTATTAAAAAATTTCACTCATTACCTGAACTTAGCATACTATTGGGTTAGCGATTTCGAAATTATTGCCCATAATTAAATAATATAGTAGAAGGAGATATACTTAGTGGCGAAAAATATAGTACCGATTTTAGCCGGTGGAGGTACACGTTTACCCGCACACATTGGCGTACTGCAAGCATTAGATGACTTGAATATCGATTTTACTCACCTTGTTGGCGTTTCTGGTGGCAGTATTATTGCCAGTTTTTTCGCTGCGGGACTATCAATAGCGAAAATGAAACATATTGCGCTAACCACTGACTATAATCAATTTAAAGGGTTCTCGATTATCAGCTTGATTCGAAATGGTGGTTTAAGCTCAGGTGACGTTTTTGAACAATGGGTCGACAAGCATTTAGAAGGAAAAACCTTTAACGACCTTAACTGTAACCTGCATATTGTAGCGACTGATGTAAAAACAGGTCGACCGGTTATTTTTGACCGAAAAAGAACGCCAGGCATGAAAGTCTCTCTCGCTGTTCGCTTTTCTATGTCGATACCACTGGTGTTTAGTTTTAAAAAATTTGGTAGTCACTTAATGGTTGATGGCAGTATTTTATCAGAAGACGCCTTACATCGAGATTGGGCTATGGATGGCACACCCGTACTGTGTTTTCGTCTGCGCGGTGAACATGAATATGACGAACTAAAAACAGATGGTATGTTCCCTATTATCAATTACGTGACTTTACTCATTAGAACCTTTATGACTACGATATCACGCGAATATATCAACGATGCATTCTGGCATAACACCATTATTATCAATGCTGGCTTATCCTCAGCTGTTGATTTTGGTATGAGTGAAGAGAAAAAACTCGAATTATTTGATATTGGTTACCATACTGCAATGGAAATAGTACCGATTAAAACTAAGCATGGTAGCTAAACTCTTAAAAAATAAACGTTATTAATAACTCAAGTTTCGGGGTTCAAAATAGACGAGGAAATAACAATAACCTAATGATTTAAAAGAAGTTGATGCCTCATTGTGGTAAAATACTTGTTAACTAGACAACGTAAAAAACCACAAGAGACAT
>NZ_JACGWF010000103.1:0-13294 GCF_014077595.1 Colwellia sp. 6M3
CAGTCTCCCTTGAAAATTAATAGTACTTTATAACCATGACATTAGAGCTGACAATTTATATTAAAACCATTTTTTTCATTCAGTTAAGTTATGTTTTGGACAGCTATAACTGATATTAAGATCAGTAATAGTGATAACTTTTGATAACGTATCCTTACATTAAGATTTTAGTGTAATTGATCCGCTATATCCTTTGATAAAATACCGATTCAAAGTGAGTAGTGTCATATTTTTTTACAACTTATTTTATGATTCTATGATATTTAAGTGAAGTTTATGAAAAGTAAATACAAGTAACAAAAAAGCAGTCCTATATAGGGCTGCTTTTATATGTTTATTTTAGTAAAAATTATGGCGCCATTAAACACCACAAATTTCAACTAAGAATCTATTAAAATTACATTTTAATAGATTAATTTATAAGGTTATTCAACCGTGACACTTTTCGCTAAGTTACGAGGTTGATCAACATCGGTACCTTTAATTATGGCAACGTAGTAAGACAATAACTGTAACGGTAATGTATATACGATAGGAGCAATTAAATCATCACATACGGGGACGTTAATAACCTTCATGGTGTCATCGCTACTAAAGTTAGCACTGGCATCAGCAAACACATACATTAAACCACCACGAGCACGTACTTCTTCAACATTAGATTTTAATTTTTCAATTAAATCGTTTTTAGGTGCCACAACTATAACCGGCATTTCTGCGTCAATTAACGCTAATGGTCCATGTTTAAGTTCGCCTGCTGCGTAAGCTTCAGCATGAATATATGAAATTTCTTTTAATTTCAGTGCACCTTCCATCGCGATTGGGTATTGGTCGCCGCGACCTAAAAATAATGCATGATGCTTATCAGCAAAATCTTCAGCTAAGTCTTCAATTGAACCCGCTAGTGCTAATACTTCTTCAAGCTTATTCGGTAATGTCATTAATGATTGAGCAATTTCATTTTGCTTCTCTTGTGACATGCCGTGGTGCTGACCAATAGCGAGGGTCATCATTAATAAACCCACAAGTTGGGTAGTGAAAGCTTTGGTAGAAGCTACACCTATTTCAGCACCTGCTTTAGTCATAAAGGCTAAATCAGATTCACGCACTAATGAAGAACCAGCAACATTACATATAGTTAAACTAGCGCGATAACCTATTTGTTTGGCTAAACGAAGAGCCGCTAAGGTGTCCGCTGTTTCGCCCGACTGTGAAATAGTTACTAATAATGCATTTTTCGGTACATGTGATTGGCGATATCTAAATTCGCTGGCAATTTCGATATTACATGAAACACCGGCTAAGGCTTCTAGCCAGTAGCGCGCCACCATACCTGAATGATAACTGGTACCACAGGCAATAATTTGTACGTGCTCAATTTCTTGAAAAATAGCATCAGCACCCTCACCAAAGGTTTGGATATCTAGCACATTACCCATTAAGCGACCTTCTAAAGTATTGCGAATCGCTGTTGGTTGCTCGTAGGTTTCTTTAAGCATGTAGTGACGGTATTCGCCTTTATCGCCAGAATCGTGACTGACTTCAGACTCTTTCGCTTCACGTTCAACTGGCTTGCCGTCAGTATCAAAAATATTAACTTCAAAACGTGTAACTTCGGCAACGTCACCTTCTTCTAGAAACGAAAATTTACGAGTAACGGGTAATAATGCCAACATATCTGAGGCGATAAAGTTTTCACCGACACCGTAACCTATAACTAATGGGCTACCTGAACGCGCCACTACAACACGATCTTTATCGCGCGTGTCTACAACAACAGTGCCGTATGCACCTTCTAACTGTTTTACCGTAACTTGCACTGCACTTAACAAACTATCAGCAGTTTTTAATTCATGGTGAACTAAATGTGCAATAACTTCAGTGTCTGTTTCTGAAGTAAAAACATAACCTAAACCTTGTAAGCGCGTGCGTAAACTATCATGATTTTCGATAATACCATTGTGCACAACAGCAATAGTTTCAGACGAAACATGTGGATGAGCATTAATTTCACTTGGGGCACCATGAGTTGCCCAACGTGTATGCGCAATACCTGTACCGCCAGCAATTGGATTAGCATGTAATGCATCGGCAAGCTCTTGCACTTTACCTAAACGACGAGCGCGCATAAGGTTGTTATTGTTATCAATTATGGCAACACCTGCAGAATCGTATCCGCGATATTCTAATCGCTTTAAGCCTTCTACTAAAATGTCTGCTACATCACGCTGTGCGACAGCACCTACAATTCCACACATATTCTTTGTCCTTTTAACTGGCGATAACGAGGTTAACGCCTTGTTTAATTATTTCACTTCTCACGTCTTCAGGCATATCTGCATCTGTAATCAACGTGTGAATCTTTTCCCAAGGTAATTCTAAATTGGGAATTTTTCGATTAAGTTTTTCTGAATCTAACATAACAATAACTTCACGAGACACTTCCGCCATCACGCGACTTAAGCCTAAAAGCTCATTGAATGTTGTTGTGCCACGGGCTAAATCGATACCATCAGCACCAATAAATAACTGATCAAAATCATAAGAGCGCAATACACTTTCGGCCACTTGACCTTGGAATGATTCAGAATGCGGGTCCCAAGTTCCACCGGTCATCAATAATGTTGGTTCATTTTCAAGCGCATGTAAATCAGACGCAATAGCCAATGAGTTAGTCATAACCACTAAACCTTGTTTAGCACTTAACTCACGCACAAGCGCTGATGTTGTACTACCGCTATCTAAAATAATGCGGTTATGATCACGAATAAGCGATGCCGCTGTTTTTGCTATTATTATCTTTCGTTTCGAAAGCTTTTCAGTTTTAGGTTCGGTAATTTCATGCGGTAAAGGCACAGCTCCGCCGTATCGGCGTAGTAGCAAACCGCTATTTTCTAAAACAGCTAAGTCTTTACGAATAGTAACTTCTGAGGTATCAAACATTTTTGCAAGGCTATCAACACTTACTTCACCTAAATTGCTTAACTCTGCAATTATGGTATGACGACGCTGTTGGGTATTTCGTTTTGACATTGCTTTCGTTTACACTCTTAAAAGTTTCGATTTAAAACTTAGCTATTAGAACAAAAGCTGAAAATAAAAACAATATTTATCTAAGATCTAATCCTCTATCAAAGCTTTATAAGCCAAATAATATTGATAACCGGGATCTGTAAGTAACTTACCAGCAGCCAATTTAAGTTTTTCTAACATGCCACTTTCTGTATTTATATTCGCAGCAATATAACTCTCTCGACGTGTTTCTGGTAAAACGTGAACAGAAATTAACGCTTCAGCGTTTTGTTGTTGCTCGGCAAAAAAATCGATTAAAACATTAGGGTCGGTAAAAATTAAATCGACTTTACCTGATAAGAATAGTGCGATCCCATGCTTTAAAGATGACACAACATAAAGATTAGTTTTTTCGCTAAAGCCTAAGTTCACTAATGAGTGATAACCATAACTGTCTCGTATAACAATGATGGTTTTGGATCTTGCTTCACTCAAGGTTTCAATTCGGTTTTCAGGTCTACTTTTCAATGAGACAAAGCCACGCTCAAGTTCGCTAACTTTAATCAGCCAATGAAACTTATCTTCTCGCGCTTGTGTTCGTACCATACTAACAACTAAAGTATTTTCCCGATTTAATACCGTTTGATATGCTCTAGACCAAGGCAATAGTTCAAGCGGGGCTTGCAGTTGACTATGTTGTAATAGTAATTTGAGGATTTCTGCGCTTGGACCTTTTACTTCATTATTTTCGTGATATTGCAGCATAGGATGTTCGGCTGCAACAGCCATTAAAGCTGAATCAGCTCGAACACAATTCATAAACAAAAGATTTATGAAAACCAGCTTTAACAAAAATAGAGTTATAAAAGATCCTTTCATGCTTTGTTTTATTTCTTAGTAGGTCGCTTCCAACCGGCAATATTACGCTGCTTGCCACGGGCTACACTTAATTCGTTATCATCAACATTTTTAACAATAACCGAACCTGCCGCTGTTGTTGCCATTTTACCAATAGTAACAGGGGCTACTAACGAAGCATTTGAGCCGATAAATGCACCAGCACCAATAATAGTTTTAGCTTTATTTACACCATCGTAATTACAGGTAATAGTACCAGCACCAATGTTAGCCTGAGCGCCAATTTCAGCATCACCTAAATAGCTTAAATGACCGGCTTTTGCTCCTTCGCCTAAGCGAGTTTTTTTCATCTCAACAAAGTTACCAATGTGAGAGTCACGCATTAATTCAGAGCCTGGACGTATACGAGCAAATGGACCTACTGAAGCTAGATCACCAATTATAGCTCCATCAACCATTGAATTAGGTTTAATTTCAGCACCTTGTCCGATACTGCAATCTTTCAATATACAATTTGCGCCAATAATCGCATTATCAGCAATATCAACATTACCTTCGAAAATACAGTTAACGTCAATCACCACTTCTTGACCAACGGTAACATTGCCTCGAATATCAATGCGATTAGGATCACGTAAACTTGCGCCGGCAATCATTAACTCTTCAGCTTTTCTGAGTTGATAAGCTCTTTCTAAACCCGCTAATTGCACACGATTATTTGCGCCTTCTACTTCAATTTCGCTATCAGGATGAGCCGTAGCAATAAGCTTACCTTCTTGATGACAAGCGGCAATAATGTCAGTTAAGTAATATTCACCTTGTGCATTGTCGCTTGATAAATTCGCTAACCAGCGTTTTAAATCGCCACCATTAGCCAGTAATATTCCAGTATTCGCTTCATTGACTAATAGTTGCTCAGCGCTTGCATCTTTTTGTTCAACAATACCCACTACAGTGCCTGAACTATCGCGCATAATTCGACCGTAGCCAGTTGGGTTTGCTAAATGCACGGTCAATAGCGCCATACCCTGATCAGGTTTAGCAGCGATTAAACGTTGCAGCGTACTAACTTTGGTTAAAGGTACGTCTCCGTAGAGTACCAGCACATTTTCATCGTCAGATAAAAATGGTGATGCCATATCAACAGCATGACCTGTACCTAATTGCTCTTTTTGTTCAACAAAGGTTAAATCATCACCCGTGACTTTCGCTTTAAGCACATCGCCACCAAAGCCATAAACTAAATAGATATTTTCACTATCTACTTGGCGCGCTGCGTCAATTACATGAGACACCATAGGCTTTTCAGCTACGGGATGAAGAACTTTAGGTAAGGCAGAACGCATGCGAGTGCCTTTACCTGCCGCTAAGATAACAACAGAGAGAGCCATAATTAATCCGATTAAATTTATAAAGTTACTTATATCAAGTTGATGAGTAAGCATAAACTCATCAGTTTTTGATAATGTATAGCAACATTGTAACGTTAAATTACCTGCTTCTCTATTAAAAATAATATTAACAACTTGTTGGGAGTTATGACTTTTTATCCTCCTGAAAAAACCTCTTAAGGTGTATCGCACCTCACAAGTAATTGAGTGTATAATGAAGCCAACAAAACTAAGACCTTTATAGATTTAGGATCCCATATAAATGATGCCCATTGCTGAGCAAATTGCCACAGAACTTGATGTAAAAACCAGCCAAATAAATGCTGCTATAAACTTATTAGATGAAGGCGCGACAGTGCCTTTTATTGCTCGTTATAGAAAAGAAGTTACCCAAGGACTTGATGACAATCATTTGCGCCATCTTGCGCAACGCTTAGTTTATTTACGTGATTTGGCTGATCGCAGAAAAGTTATTATCAATAACATTGAGCAGCAAGGTAAGTTAACCCCAGCATTAGCCAATGAGCTTAATAATGCTGACAACAAAACACGTTTAGAAGACCTTTATTTACCTTATAAGCCTAAAAGAAAAACTAAAGGGCAAATTGCCATAACCGCAGGCTTAGAGCCTTTAGCCAATAAGATTTATAACAACTGGCAACTAGACCCAACACAAGAAGCAAAGGCTTTCATTAATAAAGAGCAAGGCTTTAATGATGAAGTTTCTGTACTTGAAGGGGCTCATTTCATCTTGGTTGAGCGTTTTGCTGAAGATGCCAATTTAATCCAAAAATTACGCCGTCACTTACTTAAGCAAGCTCACTTGTGTAGTAAATTGATAAAGGGCAAAGAAAAAGAAGCAGCAAAGTATCGCGATTATTTTGAACATTCAGAATTATTAAAATCGGTACCGTCACACCGCATGTTAGCCATGTTACGTGGTCGTAATGAAAAACTTTTATCATTAAATATTGATACAGACCCAGGGCAAGAAGGGGCATTTTCAAGCGCACAACAAATAATTACTGAACATTTCAATCTACGCTTAACGGGCCAAGCTGCAGCAGAGTTTTTAACAAAAGTGGTACAAACTACGTGGAAAGTAAAACTTAGCCAAAGTTTAGAAACAGAATTATTAGGACAATTACGAGAACAAGCTGAAGTAGAAGCGATTAAGGTTTTTTCACGTAACTTAAACGACTTAATGATGGCAGCACCCGCAGGTGCGAAAGTAACTTTAGGCTTAGATCCTGGGCTTCGAACTGGCTGTAAATTAGCTATCGTCGATGCTACCGGTAAATTATTGCAAACCGCCACCATATTCCCACATGCCCCGCAAAATCATTGGGATAAGTCAGTTCGTACTTTAGTTAACTTATGTCAGCAACATAAAGTAGAATTAGTTGCCATAGGTAACGGTACTGCTTCACGCGAAAGTGACAAACTGATTGCTGATGTTATAACTAAACTAGAAAACAACAAACCAACCAAAGTAATTGTCAGTGAAGCTGGCGCTTCGGTTTATTCAGCATCTGAATTTGCCGCCAAAGAATTTCCAGATTTAGATGTGTCTATTCGTGGTGCTGTTTCTATTGCTCGACGCTTGCAAGACCCTCTAGCAGAGTTAGTTAAAATAGATCCCAAAGCGATTGGTGTAGGACAATATCAACATGATGTTAGTCAAAGCCAGCTCAGCCAAACCTTAGACAACGTTATTGAAGACTGTGTTAACGCGGTGGGTGTTGACCTAAACAGCGCTTCTGCAGCGTTATTAATGCGTGTGTCCGGTTTAAACAAAACCATGGCAAATAACGTAGTAAGTTTTCGCGATGAGCACGGTCGATTCAACAACCGTAATGAATTAAAAAAAGTCGCACGTTTAGGGCCGAAAGCTTTCGAACAAGCTGCAGGGTTTTTACGCATAAATAATGGTAATAATCCGTTAGATTTCTCAGGTGTTCACCCTGAAACCTATAGTTTAGTTGAGCAACTATTAAAACAACTTAACACCGACATCAATAATGTTATAGGCAATAAAGCAACGTTAGAAAAAATTAATGTTGAAAGCTTAGTAAGTGATGCTTTTGGTGAAGTTACGGTTAAAGACATTATTAGTGAGTTAGAAAAACCGGGGCGTGATCCGCGACCAGAGTTTAAAACGGCAACGTTTCAAGAAGGTGTTAATACCATTAACGACTTGAAGGTTGGCATGATACTCGAAGGCATTATTTCAAATGTGGCTAATTTTGGTGCTTTTGTCGATATTGGTGTCCATCAAGACGGCTTAGTACATATTTCATCGCTGACCGATAAATTTGTTAGTGATCCGCATGAAATTGTCAAAGCGGGTGAAGTGGTTAAAGTTAAAGTCATGGAAGTTGATCCACAACGTAAGCGCATTAGTTTAACCATGCGCTTAGATGAAGCGACACCTCAAGTGAAAAGTCAGCCGACTGAGAAGTCGCAAAAAGCGCCTCATAATGACAAAAATACTAAGCCAAATCATCACAAAAATAAAGTCAGAACACAGCAGCCAAAAGTAGATAATAATGCTGCCATGGGTAATGCTTTTGCCGACGCTTTTGCTAAGTTGAAGAAATAGCTTTGAGATTTAAGTTACAGCATTATTAGCTTTTACCTAACAATGCTGTAGCCATTATCAAGATGGCTTAGAGCGGCCTGAGCATCGTCACTTTTTCATATCCATGTGACTATGACATACCGTTCATCCTGAACATAAAAAAGGGGAAGCAAAAGCTTCCCCATAAATAACCTCGGTTGGGAGGTTAACTAACGCAAGATAGTAAACTAAAGCACGTACTTAGCTGAAAATTGTACATAGTCAGAATCGGCATTTTGATCTGCTGATTCAAAATTACCTACTTCAAAACCAAATGATAATTCTTTAGTATAGTTTTTAAAGATATTCACACCCCAATGTCTTCTGTCGGCATCTGAAACTTCTGTTGTCGTTTTACCGAAGAATGCTGTACTGCGAATGTCGTCACTCCAGAAATGGCGGTAAGCGACCATAAATGAGGTTGTTTCTTCGACTTCTTCACCAACTAAATCACGAGCAGCTACCACGCCTACATAACGTCCGGTTTCACCGCCATGTAATTGGAAACGTATATCATCTTTACCAAAGGTTTTTACATTACCCGCAATACCGTAACCAAATGCTGACTCAGAATTACCACCGAGCGTATTTAATTGTCGAGCTAAACCCGCAACAGAAACGTTACCCCAATCACCTTTAAAGGTATATTTAGCAATAACATCTGGCAATTTATCTTGGGTTGGATCACCTTTATCTGACTCAGGGTTTTCTATCGAAACTTGGAAATTTCCTTGGGTATAGCGAACTTGGCCTTGACGAATAAACGCGGCGGCATTTAGTGGACCAGCAAAATCAGCTGCTTCTGCTAAAGCACTTGTATTGACAAAAGTTGACCACGTTTGACCAACTAAAATGTTTTTATATTTAATAAATGCATGACGTAATCTTGGACTAGCCGAGTTCGATACAATTTCGTTACCACCGCCGCCATGAAAATCAAGTTCAATAAAACCAGTGATATCACCATGAACATATTTAGTGTTAAAACGAGACTCGGTTGCACGAAAGCTAGTGCGAGAAATATCACCTACATTACCAGCACCAACCCAATAATCGTTAGTAATACTGTTAATGTTACCGTCAACATAACGCGTATCTAATTTTATATAGCCACCAAAGGTAATGGTGTCATTATCAGATAACTTAATTTCATAACCAGCGCTTGCGCTGCCAGCCATAGCTAAAAGACCTGTTGCTAATAAAAGCTTTTTCTTATTAAACATTTTTACTTTCCCCGTGTGTTATTAACCTTAGAGCAACAACAGCTAAGCTCTGGCGGTGTTTTTATCGATTAAGTTTTCAATAACGTATTTATTATCTGTAGTTTTAATAAACCGTTATCATTATTTTTATATTTTTTTATGCTGCATATTTCACTGTAATACACTGTGATTTAAGTGTTTTTCTAGAAATTCTTTTATTTTGATCAACAGGAAGCTTTTCTACGAATGTTATAACATCAGCACGTGCAAATTCACCTACACCACCAGCAAGCTTGGCATTAATAGCATTCGATAAAGTCGTTTTTTCAATACCCGAATGAGTCAATTCAATATAGACATGAAGCGCATTTCCTTTGTGCTCATGAGGCACACCAAAAACAATCGCTTGTTCAACGCCAGCTAGTTGTTCAATAAAATTTTCCATTGTCTGGTTAGCGATACGATAACCACTGACTTTATGGCTAGTGATAGCTTGAGAAACTAACCAAATATAATCTTGTGTAAAAACAGAAGAGGAACTTTCATCAACTAAAACTTTATCAACAAAATACTGCCATTCACCACTATTAGACTGCAACCATGACAACGGTGCGGATTCGACACTTTGATTTAGTAAGTTAGACATATCACTCTCTGTTTAATATCTTTAATCAAATTTCAATCAAAGCTATATATGATGTTATTACACTAGAGAATCAGCGGTGATTTATAAATTAGACCTAAGTCTAAAATAAGCAATAAATGCGGTAGACTTTAGTCTATATGCAATGAAATCGGCGAGTGGATAACACTTTAATGGTTGATTATCGAAAAGAATATTGTGCTGAACGATTATTTTGAAAGCCAAGTTATTAGAAGTGGTAGAATGATTTTAGTTTTATTTTATAACTATTCAATAAAAGGTTATTCATGATTTCAAAGATAAAAATAGGCTATTCAAATGTGGTTATAGCGTGTTTGGCATTAAATGCTAGCGCCGAATCTCTCAACATTGAAAAATACCAACAAGCTGAACACCAATTATCAAAACACACTGAAAAGTTAGTTTTTGGTACCGTTGAGAACCCCAGTTGGACTGACAATACTAAACTCATTTACCAGAGCCAAACAAAAAATGGTAAGCAGTTTTATCTCATTGACGCTAAAACAAAAGCCAAAAAATTAGCCTTTAATCATCAAAAAATTGCTCGTGCACTAGCACGTATCAGCGAACAAGAAGTTAACCAGAAAGCGTTACCATTTGATCGTGTTGATTTCATCACAGATAAACTTATCTCGCTTAAAATCAATAGCGTCTCTTACCAGTGTAATATTCAAAACTACTTATGTAAGTTGAATAAAAAAGCCATTAACAGTAATGAACTTATTGCTCCCAATGGCAAGCAAGCTGTTTTTATTCGCGAGCATAATTTGTGGCTACGAAACCTTAGCGATAATAGTGAAAAACAACTAACCAATGATGGTATTGAAAACTTTGGTTATGCAACAAATAATGCCGGGTGGGTTCGCGGTAAAAAGCCGGTAGTAAAATGGTCTCCCGATTCAAAAAAATTAACCACCTTTAAACATGATGGTCGCAACGTGGGTGAAATGGGCATAGTTTCAACCGCTGTAGGTCATCCAACTATCGATGTTTGGAAATATCCTTTACCAGGTGACAAAAATATTTTCAAAATTCATCGTGTTGTAATCGATATTGAGCAAGCCAGTGTTGTTAAGCTTGATATGCCTGCAGATGATCACAGATCGACCATAACTGACCATGTTGCCGCTCGCGATGGTAGTTTATTAGATATTGATTGGTCGAGCGATAGCAGTCATTTCGCCTTTATTTCATCAACGCGTGATCACAAAACGGCAACACTAAAGATAGCTGATGCTACGACAGGCAAGGTACGTACAATTTTTACTGAAACAGCAACGAGCTTTTTCGAGTCAGGTGTCAGTGCTATTAGCTGGAAATATCTAGATAAAAGTAATGAATTTATTTGGTTTTCACAACGTACAAATTGGGGACATTTATACTTAGTTGATGCAGAAACTGGCAAGATTAAAAATCAAATAACACAAGGCAATTGGACCGTATTAGCATTATTGAATATTGATCAAGAAACAGGGAAGCTAATTTTTTCTGGTGCGGGTAAAGAGGGTGGAGATCCCTATTTTCATTATCTATACAGCATTAATAAAAACGGTTCAGACTTAACCCTATTAACACCAGAGAAAAAGCATCATCGAATTACTTTAAGTAAGAATGCAGATTACTTTTTAGACCGTGTTTCAACGCCAAATGAAGCAGAAACTAGCTTTATTCGCAGTACTCATAGTAAATCTGGCTTTATTGTTGAACAAATGAATATTAACAAGCTAACTGATACAGAATGGCAAGCACCAACGCCTTTCATCGTAAAAGATAGAAATAGCGAACAAAATATTTATGGTTTGATGTATAAGCCAAGCGATTTTGACGCTAAAAAATCATACCCTGTGGTAAATTATTTATACCCAGGTCCACAAGTGGGCAGTATTCGTGGTCGCCACTTCAGATCAGCAAGAGGTGATAATCAAGCCATTGCCGAATTGGGATTTATCGTTATCGAAATTGACGCTTTAGGTACCCCTGGTCGCTCAAAGAGTTTCCATGAATTTTACTATCAAAATATGGGCGATAGCGGGATACCTGACCAAGTAGCTGCGATTAAACAACTTGCCAAGAAATATAGCTGGATAGACAGCACTCGCGTTGGTATTTGGGGACATTCCGGTGGTGGATTTGCTTCAACTCGTGCCCTGTTAACTTATCCAGATTTTTATTCAGTGGCGGTTTCTCAAGCGGGTAATCATGACAATAGAAATTATGCCGATGAATGGGGTGAAAAATATCATGGCGTTTTAGTAAAAAATGAAGATGGCACCACAAACTACGACAGCCAAGCAAATCAATTAATTGTTGATAACCTTAAAGGTAAGTTGCTTATTGCTCATGGAACAACAGATACCAATGTACCGCCATATAACACCTTAATCGTTGCAGAAGCATTAATAGCCGCGAATAAAGACTTTGATATGCTAATGCTACCTAATCGTGGTCATGGCTTTGCTAGAGAGCATTACATGATGCGAAAGCGCTGGGATTACTTTGTTCAGCACTTAATGGGGTTAACACCACCAAAAGAGTTTAGTTTTAGCAAATAACTCATCTGTTACTAGCACGCTTTATTAAAAAAACCGATATGTTGATGATATCGGTTTTTTAATTATATAAATGCTATCCCTGAATATAATAAAAACCACTTATAAGCATAACGAGATTACAGCGGTATTGAGATAATTTACCAGTAATACCCCAAACTCAACATAGTTTCGTGATTACTTAAAATCAGTCTAAAATCAAGGTGCTCGTTGTTTATTTTGACCCTGTAACGAGTTTCAGCTTTAAAGCTAAATTTTGCGACCTGTTCGTTTTCCAAATATTTTCTAGCCTCAAGATCAATAAAAAAGTTCCAGTCGTTATTAATTGATTGATTTAACGTTAGATTACTCGATATATAAACTCTACCTCTATCTAAGTAATTTTCTACAACAGCCCCTCCGATATATCCACCTATTGTTGTATTATCGAGTATTGGAATTGATAGACCTTTATTAGCTTTAAAAGTAAAGTCTGCACAGTTTGTACAATCATCATCTTGTTTTTGTAAGCCTAAATATAGCTTCCATGAGTCATAACCATCTTGTGGTAAACCCGTTGCCTGGTTTGACACGCTAACCACTTCAAATATTGATAAGCTTCTAATAGCGAGAGTAGAGTTTATATACTCAAGATCTAGCTCGCCCATTTTTAGCGCACCGTTTCTAACGTGACCACTTTCAGCATCTAACTGATCATAATAAGCAGGCCTTAGTTTTATCGCCACACCATTGCCAAGCTTTTGATTATGGATAAAACCTAATTGTAAGTAACTTGATGGTCGTGCTAAATGAGGAGACTTAGGTGCTTTATCTTCAAATTTTACTTTTCCTGCAGCGAGGTTATATCTGTAAGCTAAAATTTGAGTGTATGATTTTTTATGTCGCTTAATATTTTCTTTGTCGACGGAAATTAAATACTGATAGTAATCAAGCAATGTGCTCAAAACTTTTAACTTAGTTTCTCTGAGTATTTTTTCTGAGTTTAGTAAATTTAATTG
>NZ_JACGWF010000117.1:0-10034 GCF_014077595.1 Colwellia sp. 6M3
ATCGCAGCGACATTAATAGTTTCAGGAATAAAATTTTCAGGCAGAGTTAATTCACCGGCAATAATTTGGAAGTACTGAAAACTAAATGATAAATCTTTCTGCTCTAAGGTAGACAGCTGAGATAAAGCAATAGTAGTTGGCTTGTTATCTAAACTACCCGTAATCGAGATCTCGATATAACCTTTTGCATATCGTTTGCGTAATAACTGCTGAACGAGGACAACTTGAAAGCGATAATGCCCCGGACTTTCTGATTTAGTTAGGCTTACACCATCGATAACTAAACCATTGGCTTGTTTTTCTGGCGCCATAACTTTTTCATAAAAAGCGAGTTCTTTTTTAACTTGATAGTGTGCTTGTTCAATAGACTTTAACGTTTGCTGGCTTTGGATATTCGCCATACGCTCAACTTCTAATTCAACTTCTAAGGTATTTATTCGCTGAGTTTTCTCAACCAGTTGCTGATAAGTAAAGTCTAATCGGTTTTGTTGTTGTGCTAAGGTTTGCGTTTGATAGCCATGATAGAAATTACCTATTCTATAACCACAGAATAGTAATATAGCGACAATGATCAAGAGTAAAATCGCCGAACTAAATGTTCCTAAGCGCTTTACTACGGTGCTGAAATTTATTTTTGCTAACCAATTCATTTGAAAAGTATTATGATATCCGCAATGTCTGTAAATATGTCCAATAAAAACAACTCAATATGAAGACAATAAACCAACTTAAAAAACGCCTTGCTCTACCTCAAACATCTTGGCAGCTATGTTTATTAGCGGCTATTGGAGGTTTTGCATCAGCAATGCTGGTTGTGCTTTTCATATTCACCATAGAAGGTGTTCAATCATTTTTTATGAGCGAAAAAGACGACTATAACAGCTTAACCCCTTTAAGTCGTTTCCAATTACCAATAATCGGTGCGGTTGTCATTCTATTCTTTGCTTGGCTAACGGGATATAAATATATTCGTAGTGGCATTCCTTTTGTTTTGCATCGTTTGAAGATTGCCAATGGTGTAATACCTTTTCGTAACACGGTTAATCAGTTCATTGGAAGTGCAGTAGCACTGATTGCTGGTTTCTCTGTTGGTAGGGAAGGCCCTGCGGTACATCTAGGTGCCGCTTGTAGTAGTTATATTGGCAATAAATTAAACTTACCCTATAACGCTATTAGAAGTTTAAGTGCTTGCGGTATTGCTGCTGGCATTGCTGCTTGTTTTAATACCCCTATTGCCGCGGTTTTATTTGTGATGGAAGTAATATTACGCGAATATAAAGTCCATATTTTCATACCGGTAATGATTGCCGCTATTGTTGGCTCTATGACGACAAGTAGTATTTTTGGGCCAACACACGAATTCGGATATTTCACCGATATTACTTTAAATATTGATCATTATTTCATCTTAGCTATTTTAGGTATGATATTGGGTCTTATTGCCTTTGTCTTTAATCGCTACTTAATTTTAGTAATAAAACACAGTGCTCGTTTTCATATTGTTCCGCGAATACTTACAGCTGCATTTATAACCGGAGCGTTAGGCTATGCAGTACCTTATGCCATGGGAACTGACCTCAGTGCTATTAATTTTTCTTTGCAAAACAATTTAGAATTACAGTTATTACTTGGCTTATTAGTCGCAAAAGTACTGATGACCATATTCGCCCTAGGCTTAGGTATACCTGGTGGGATTATTGGTCCAATTCTTGGCATTGGCGCTATTGCAGGAATTTGTGGCTCCGTTATAGCTACCTACTTTATGACCGGAAATTTTTCCGCCAGTGACTTTGCTTTAATGGGCATGGCAGGTTTTATGGCCGCTACACTCAACGCGCCTTTAGCTGCCTTGCTTTGTGTAGTTGAAATGTCTAATCAAATTGAAATTATTGTTCCTGCCATGATTGTTATTACGAGTGCTTGTGTTTTCTCTGGTCAATTTTTTGGCAACCGCTCAATATTTATAATGCAGCTAGAAGTACAAGGTTTACCTTACCGAAGACCCCCTATTGAAAAATCCCTCCAACGTATAGGAGTAATTGGGGTAATGGAGGAAGCCTTCACACTATTGGATAATCCCAGTGAAGATGCAATTAGTGTCGCACTATCGGAACAAACCCCACAAGATAACCTTATTTGTAAAGTGAGTCGCAATAACGAACAGGCAACATTTATTTTTTATCAGCAAAACACCACCAATATTGAAGATACCCCTTCAATAGAGAAACATACGCTATTGCCACTTTCTAGTCAGGCTACATTGGCTGAAGCTTATTTATTATTAGTCAAAACAAGGGAGGGTGGAGTTTATATATACCAAGATAATCCCGATCAAATTATGGGTATAATAACTTTTGACTATATTCGCTCTTACCTATTAAAAGGAAAAACCGACAAATGACAACCATTCTTTGGCTCAAAGCATTTCATGTTTTTTTTATGGTAGCCTGGTTTTCAGGCATTTTTTATTTACCCCGCATTTTTGTAAATCATGCTGAATCTAAAGAGCCCTCGGTACACCAACACTTTAAAGGTATGGAACGCCGATTACTTTATTTTGTTACACCTTTTGCCCTTTTGACTGTGCTACTGGGTATTGCGATTATTGTTCAATATGGCTATGCATGGTTTGCTGCTGCTAAATGGTTACACTTCAAGATTGGCTTAGTCATTTTATTGCTGCTCTACCATGGATACTGCTTTAAACTTGTCAAAACATTTGCTGAGGATAAGAACACACGTTCTGGGAAGTTCTATAGATTTTTCAATGAAATACCCGTCATAATATTACTAATTATTGTGATTTTAGCTTACATTAAACCTTTTTAAATCTTGGCTAGAAATCAAACAAAATTCTTAATAGAAATTAGATAATACATATTCTGCACGTAACTTTTGTGCTATATTTCGCTGCAAATTTTTGCTGTTATTTTTATGTATCAGCCCGCTATTTATTATAAATAAAAGAGATTAACAATATAGCGAATTGTCTCATTGCTAATCTACTTTATAATTTAGGTATTATTCATGATGAAATTTGAAGGGAACCATATCCTATCTGTATCGCAATTCGATAGAGAAAGTATTTCCCGTATTCTAGAGATTTCAACGCTAATGGCCCCTTACGCCATGCGAAAAAAACGCTGTCACGTCCTCGACGGTGCAATCTTAAGTAATTTGTTTTTTGAGCCTAGCACCCGAACGCGCGTTAGTTTTGGTACAGCTTTTAACTTATTAGGCGGTTTTGTTAGAGAAACAGTTGGACAGGAAAACTCTTCTCTTTCAAAAGGCGAATCGTTATTTGATACCGCACGCGTTATTAGCGGATATTCTGATGTAATAGCAATGCGCCATCCTGCCATGCACTCTGTAGCTGATTTCGCTAAAGGTAGCAGTGTTCCAGTAATCAACGGAGGAGATGGCGCTAATGAACATCCGACTCAAGCCTTATTGGACTTATTTACTATTCAGTCAGAAATGGCGCGTTACGATATGGGGCTTGATGGTTTAAACATCGTTTTAATGGGCGATCTTAAACACGGCAGAACAGTACACTCGCTTTCTAAATTAATTAGCTTATACAACAATATAAAAGTCACTATGATTGCGCCTAAAGCATTACAAATGCCTGATAGCATAGTAGATACACTGACTAATGCTGGACATGAAGTGGTGATGACCGACAAAATTGAAGGCAACTTGGCTTGTGACGTAATTTATCAAACTAGAATTCAACAAGAGCGTTTTGCAAGCAAAGATGAAGCTGATTTATACCGTGGTCACTTTAGTTTAAACCGAAAAATATATCAGCAATACTGCCATCAACACACCGTAATCATGCACCCACTACCGCGCGATTCTCGTGTTGAAGCTAACGAGTTAGATATCGATTTAAACGACCTAGATAATTTGGCGATATTTCGTCAGGCACAAAATGGTGTTTTGGTTCGCATGGCATTATTTGCATTGAGTTTAGGCGTTGAAAGCCGACTTAGCCATTATGAGAAACCCGTTACCTGGCATACCAATAAATACTAATTTCAATCTCAAATGTAACGTTAACAACGAGTAGATGACTATGACAAAAAATTCTCAGCAATTATTTAATGAAGCCCAAGAAATTATACCCGGTGGCGTAAACTCCCCCGTTCGTGCTTTTAATAGCGTTGGTGGCACACCATTATTTATCAAAAAAGCACAAGGTGCTTATATTTTCGATGCCGACGGTAAAAAATATGTCGATTATGTCGGTTCTTGGGGACCTATGATTTTAGGTCATAACCATCCTGCTATTCTTGAGGCTGTTATTGAAACGGCTCAAAATGGTCTTAGTTTTGGTGCTCCTACTGAACTAGAAATAACCATGGCTGAAAAAGTACGTGAGATTGTTCCATCGATGGAAAGATTACGTATGGTCAGTTCTGGTACCGAAGCCACCATGAGTGCTATTAGATTAGCGCGAGGGTTTACAGGTCGTGACAAGATATTAAAATTTGAAGGCTGTTATCATGGTCATGCAGATTCTTTATTAGTTAAAGCTGGCTCTGGCATGCTCACTATGGGCGTTCCAAGTTCGCCGGGTATACCCGAAGATGTTGCCAAACATACTTTAACGGTAAGCTTTAACGATATTGACCAAGTAAAAGAAATATTTGAAAAATTTGGTAATGAAATTGCTTGTATTATTGTTGAGCCTGTCGCTGGTAACATGAATTGTATACCACCTGTAGCAGGTTTCTTGGAAGGCTTACGCGCAATTTGTGATCAATATAAAAGCGTTTTAATTTTTGACGAAGTTATGACTGGCTTTCGTGTAGCTTTAGGTGGTGCACAAGCTCACTACAATATTTTGCCAGATTTAACCACTCTCGGTAAAGTTATTGGTGGAGGCATGCCTGTTGGTGCTTTCGGTGGTAAAAAAGAAATCATGGATTACATTGCACCCGTTGGCCCAGTATATCAAGCAGGCACGTTATCAGGAAACCCAATAGCGATGGCAGCAGGTTTAGCGTCGTTAAATGAGCTTTGTAAAGGCAATAAACATCAACAGCTAAGTGATGCGACAGAAAAGTTAGCAATGGGCTTAAAAGCAGCAGCTGAACGCAATGGTGTGTCACTCGCAATTAATTATGTTGGGGCAATGTTCGGTTTCTTCTTTACTGAAGAAGAAAATATAACCAGCTTTGCTCAGGCAACTGCATGTGATGCCGAGAAGTTCAATCGATTCTTTCATTTGATGCTAGAAGAAGGTGTTTATCTGGCGCCTTCATCTTTTGAAGCGGGTTTTGTTTCTACGGCACATGGCGAAGATGAAATTGCATTTACCTTAGCTGCAGCGGATCGTTGTTTCGCTCAATTGTAATTTAGAATACCAGAAAACAAAAAAGGTAAGCATTACGCTTACCTTTTTTAATATTTATACAACCTGATTCAATTAAGTGCTGTTTCTTTCATGATGAAAATTAGGTAACTTAGAATATCTGAACTCAAAAAGCTTAATCTTTTTTGGTTTTAACAACCGAAAGGCTTGGCCTTTTTGCTTTAGATATATCAGCGTTTTCTTGTTTTCCTGACACTTTTCCATCCACTTTATTATCTACTGCTTTCACCGAAGATACTTTAGCCGGTGGTTGCGCAGGCTTTTCAACAATATCATCTTGTTCAGGATGCTCAATTTCTAAGGAAGTACCTGCACCATTTTCTTTGGCATAAATGGCACCAATAGCGCCATAGGGCACGCTCATATTTTCAAGCTTGCCCCCAAAGCGAGCACTAACTTCGATCGTCTCTGCACCCATTGAAATACTACCAACAGCGGATAGAGAAACATTCAACACGATTTGACCGTCATTTACATATGACATTGGAACCATAACACCATAAACATTTACATCGACTACAATGTAAGGTGTTAAGCCATTGTCTGAAATCCAGTCATAGAAAGCCTTAACAATATAAGGCTTAGTTGATGTCATCGCGTTTGTCATAACATTAGTGCTTAAACTGGTGCGCCAAAGCGTAGTTCACGCTCAGACTCAGTTAATGACGCTTGAAAAGACTCACGTTCAAATACTTTTAACATATAAGATTTCAGCTCTTTTGAGCCTTGACCTTCAAGTTCAATACCCATAACAGGTAAACGCCAAAGCAATGGAGCCAAGTAACAGTCAACTAAGCTAAACTCTTCACTCATAAAGTAAGGTGCTTCATTTAAAATAGGAGCAACACTTAACAAGCTTTCTTTTAATTCCTGACGAGCTTTTGCTGCGGCATCTGCTGGTCCGTTATAAATAGTTTTTGCTAAGCTGTACCAGTCTTGCTCGATACGATGCATCATTAAACGACTACGACCACGAGACACTGGGTATACCGGCATTAGTGGTGGATGAGGAAAACGCTCATCCAAGTATTCAATAATAATTGACGCTTCATAAAGTGCTAATTCACGATCAATTAACGTTGGCACAGTACCGTAAGGATTTAAATCAAGTAAATCCTCAGGTAAATTGGCTAGGTCAACCAAATGGATGTCTACACCGACACCCTTCTCTGCCAACACAATGCGGGTTTGATGACTGTACATATCATCTGCATGCGAATATAAAGTCATAACAGAGCGTTTGTTTGCGGCTATGGCCATAATGCCTCCAAAAATTTTTAATTAAAAAAACTAACAAAGGGGGCCAAAGCCCCCAGTAATATCTAAAGTTTACACTGTATTAAAATCATTAATAACTAGTGTACATCTCTCCAGTATTCTTTTTTCAGTAAGTATGCAAAGAATAGTAGGATAAATAGGAAACCAATAACCCAATAACCTAAGCTTTCACGCTCAAGTTTGTTTGGTTCACCGGTATATTCTAAGAAGTTGGCTAAATCACGAGCAAACTCATCATATTCTTCGGTGGTCATAGACCCGCCAGTAGCCTCAGAAAGGTTACCATGCTCATCTATTGTACGAACACCTTGAAGATTTTGTAGTACATGTGGCATACCAACATCTTTAAATACTTTATTGTTTACACCAAACGGACGACTTTCATCAACATAGAAAGAGCGCAAATAAGTGTATATCCAATCAGGACTTCTAAAACGAGCTTCAAGTGTTAAATCTGGTGGTGTGCTACCAAACCACTTCGCCGCTTCTTTGCCTGGCATAGTATTAGTAATATGATCACCGACTTTTTCACCGGTATACATATAATTAGCCGCGCCATCTTCATCAGAAATTCCAAGATCAGCAAACGTACGATTATAGCGCTGATACTTCAATTCATGACAAGCTAGACAGTTATTAATGTAAGCTTCAAAACCACGTTTTAGAGACTCTTTGTCACGTAAATCATTATTAGCTTCATCTAACTTTAGACTAGGGCCAGATGCTATTGCTAACATAGGTAGCACAGCTAAAACTGCTAAAATTAATTTTTTCATTTTCCTGTCACCCTCTCTGGAACTGGCTGAGTTTTTTCGTTTTTACTGTAAATCCATATCGCAACGAAAAAGCCAAAGTAACCGAAACTCGCAATCGTACCAATCATGTTATTTAGTGGGTTTGAAGGTAAAGTACCTAAAACACCTAAAATGATAAAACAAATAGCGAACTGAATAAGGTTTACCGTATGGGCTGTACAACGGTAACGCAATGATTTAACCGTACCACGGTCGAACCAAGGCAACATGAATAATGCGATAATCGCACCAAACATACCTACGGCACCTAACAGCTTATCTGGAATAATACGTAAAATAGTATAGAAAGGACCAAAGTACCATACTGGAGCAATATGCTCAGGCGTTTTCAAGCCGTTAGCAGGTTCAAAGTTTGGCGCCTCAATAAAGTAACCACCACCTTCTGGTGCAAAGAACATAACGCCACAAAATATAATCAAAAAGATGACTACTGCAACTAAATCTTTAACGGTGTAATAAGGATGAAAAGGTATCGCATCAACAATATCGTATTTCTTAGTGTACTGCTCATGGAAAGTAAATTTACTTTGCTCTTCAGGAGGAACACTACCTTTAGGCTTTTTAATATTCGTGCCGTCTGGGTTATTTGAACCCACTTCATGTAGCGCTAAAATGTGTAAGAAAACCAACACAACTAACACTAATGGTAAGGCAATAACATGTAAGGCAAAGAAGCGGTTTAGTGTCGCCCCAGATATAACATAATCACCACGGATCCAAAGGGTTAAGTCATCACCAATAACGGGAATAGCACCAAATATAGAGATGATTACTTGCGCACCCCAATATGACATATTACCCCAAGGTAACAAGTAGCCCATGAAGGCTTCGGCCATTAGTACTAAGAAGATTAACATGCCAAATAACCACAGTAATTCACGCGGTTTTTGGTAAGAGCCGTACATCATTCCACGGAACATATGCATATATACAACAACAAAGAATGCTGAAGCACCCGTTGAGTGCATATAACGCAATAACCAACCGTAGTCGACGTCACGCATGATGTATTCTACAGAAGCAAATGCGCCATCGCCTGAAGGCTCATAGTTCATTGTTAACCATACACCAGTTAATAATTGGTTTACTAAAACAACACTCGCCAAAATACCAAAAACATACCAAAAGTTGAAATTCTTTGGTGCAGGGTATTGTGCTGCATGTTTGTTCATTGCGTCCATCAAAGGTAGACGCTGTTCGATCCAAGCCATTAAGTTAGAAAACATTATGCTGCTCCTCCGGCCACACCAATTAATAATGTGTCATCAGTAGGAAATGAATGTTCAGGAACCATCAAGTTAGTTGGTGCCGGTACACTTTGGAAAACACGACCAGCCATGTCAAATTTTGAACCATGACAAGGACAAAAGAAACCGTCTTTAACGCCTTCAACCTCTTGATCAAAGTCGCCTTTGCGATAAGTAGGAGCACAACCTAAATGAGTACATACGCCTAATGCCACTAAAAATTCAGGCTTAATAGAACGGTATGCATTAGTTGCATAAACTGGTTGTTGTGGTACTTCTGACTGAGGGTCTTTCAATTGACCATCATGAGCACTCAAAGTAGATAGAATTTCTTCTGTTCTACGTACAACATATACAGGTTTACCGCGCCATTCAGCACGAATTAATTGACCTGGCTCTATCTTACTTACATTGACTTCAACCGGCGCACCTGCAGCTTTCGCACGAGCGCTAGGGTTCCAAGATCCAATGAAAGGCACAGCCACACCGACAACACCAACACCACCAACTACCGAAGTAGCTGCAGTTAAAAAGCGTCGACGGCTGTTGTTAACAGGCGCATTGCTCATTCAAACTCTCCAATTATTATCTAGCTAAAACAATAACAGCTGACTAAGAAATCTCCTCAGTGCAAGTGTATATTGCTGATCGACTAAATCAACGAAAAAAAAATTGTTCTGATAATAAAGAAAACCCTTGTTTTTTACAAGGTAATTAACCTTTTCACTGCAGGTTTATATGAATATAAGTTAAATATAAATTGTCTATTGCAGTAAATAACAACCATTCTCATTAATCGGCTTTTTATCTAGCCTAATACAAATATATATCGCTAAAAACTTTAAAGCGAGAAACAACTTAGAAATATTAAATACAATCTCCCCCTTTGACTAAAAAATACAGTTTAAATGAAGTTGGACTAACATTTTCCACAGCTGCGTAATATGTATCTTTCTCTAAAATATAAATGTGATATACAAAATTAACCTCCAGTCAGGAGATATTTAGCCTGACTTCTTAAAATGAAGTCGTAAATCATATTAAAGACTTTTATGTTGAAATATTTTCATCTGCAACTTCACTCGTAAAGTTCGGAAAAAATAAAATGTCGTTCGCTTCCCAAACTAAAAACAAGATCATTAAAATAATATAATGGCTGCTAAAGTTCAAAATAATGATGTTGTTGTTTTTTGGTTAGTATTTTAAATTTCTAATATACCTAACGCGTATTTAAATTAGCTTTAGTCTATTTTTTCTTACGCAATAATTTAATGAGAATGTTTTTTTTAAAGGTTTTAAAGAGCCCTAATATAC
>NZ_JACGWF010000217.1:0-510 GCF_014077595.1 Colwellia sp. 6M3
TGTCAAGGGATGGTAAGGTTCTTCGCGTTGCATCGAATTAAACCACATGCTCCACCGCTTGTGCGGGCCCCCGTCAATTCATTTGAGTTTTAACCTTGCGGCCGTACTCCCCAGGCGGTCAACTTAGCGCGTTAGCTACGCCACCCACAGATCAAGTCTACAGACGGCTAGTTGACATCGTTTACGGCGTGGACTACCAGGGTATCTAATCCTGTTTGCTCCCCACGCTTTCGTGCCTCAGTGTCAGTCTTTGTCCAGGTAGCCGCCTTCGCCACTGATGTTCCTTCCAATCTCTACGCATTTCACCGCTACACTGGAAATTCCACTACCCTCTACAAAACTCTAGCTTGCCAGTTCAAAATGCAGTTCCCAGGTTGAGCCCAGGGCTTTCACATCTTGCTTAACAAACCACCTACGCACGCTTTACGCCCAGTAATTCCGATTAACGCTTGCACCCCTCGTATTACCGCGGCTGCTGGCACGAAGTTAGCCGGTGCTTCTTCTGCGAGT
>NZ_JACGWF010000138.1:0-7010 GCF_014077595.1 Colwellia sp. 6M3
TTTTGTCTAGCGACAATAGCGACATGGCCCCACCTGATCCCATTCCGAACTCAGAAGTGAAACGTGTTAGCGCCGATGGTAGTGTGGGAGTTCCCATGTGAGAGTAGGACATTGCTAGGCTTCTATTAAGAGAAACCCGTAGCTGACGCTACGGGTTTTTTGTCTAAAACCTTATGACTTAGCTAATTTTTAAGTTAATTAATTCATAAAGTTTTTTGTCTGATGACAATAGCGACATGGTCCCACCTGATCCCATTCCGAACTCAGAAGTGAAACGTGTTAGCGCCGATGGTAGTGTGGGAGTTCCCATGTGAGAGTAGGACATTATCAGGCTCCTATTTAAGAAGCCCGATTCGAAAGAGTCGGGCTTTTTGCTGTTTATGCGTTTTTATTTATCGTATCCTAACAACAGCGACTGTAGTAAAAGCAATTGTTCATCTTTTAACCTTTTGATTACACTGTTAGTCAATATTCCAATAATATTTCTTTCTTAAGGTAGGTAACTTTTATGTCATGGCAACCCACTATGGATTGGCACCATGCTAAGCAACGTTCGCAGGTGCTATCTTTAATCAGGTTATTTTTTTCAGAACGTGATGTTATTGAAGTCGATACCCCACTTTTATCAAGTTCATCAGTAACTGATCCACACCTAGATGCCTTTGTTACTCACTTTAATTACTCAGTAGAAAGTCACTGTAGTGAGTCAACAGTCTTATATGCTCAAACCTCGCCAGAATTTGCTATGAAACGTCTGTTAGCAAGTGGCTATGGATGTTGTTATCAAATATGTAAAGCATTTCGTCATGAACAGCAGGGAAGATACCATAATCCAGAGTTTACTATGTTGGAATGGTATCGATTAGGCTTTAACCATTTTGACCTGATGGATGAGGTTGAAGAACTCATGCAGTTAATTCTTAAGTGCGATAAAATTGAAAGAATTAGCTATCAAGCGCTATTTATTAATAAAGTTAACCTTGATCCATTAAATACTAATATTAACGAACTGATAGGTGTTATTACACAGTTTGATAAACTAAGTGATTGGTTACTGGAAGAAGAGTCTGTTGATACTTTACTACAGTTTATTATGGCAGAATTAATAGAGCCTGATATTGGCAAGGACACGCCATGTTTTGTGTATGACTTTCCCGCTAGCCAAGCCTCATTAGCAAAAATATCGAGTAAAGATATACGTGTAGCTGAGCGATTTGAATGTTATTACAAGGGGGTAGAACTCGCTAATGGTTTTAATGAATTAACGAATGTAGAGCAACAAAAACTACGATTTATGCAAGACAACGACCTTAGAAAACAATTAGGTAAGCCTACTCTTGAGATAGATGAAAATTTTATTGCTGCGCTCGAACAGGGTTTACCTGCATGTGCCGGTGTAGCACTTGGCATTGACAGATTGGTTATGATTGCATTATCGGTAAACAAGATTGATGATGTTATAACTTTTCCGTTATCCAATGCCTAAGATACAAATTGTCGCCAGATTTATAAACTAATCTGGCATGTCTAATTCTTTCAATTTACGTGTTAATGTATTTCTTCCCCAGCCTAAACGTTTAGCTGCTTCTTGTTTATGTCCTTGAGTATGTTTTAAGGCACTTTCTAATAATACTTTTTCAAACTCTGGTAATGCTTGTTCTATAATATTACTTTTCCCTGATGATAATTCAGTATCAACCCACTTCTTTAAGTTATCTTGCCAGCTACCATTAGAACTTTTTACCGTTACAGCTTTAACCGTGAGTTCGCTAGGCAAGTCTGACATTAGAATTTCTTTGCCGCTTGCCATAACAGTAAGGAATCGACATATATTTTCAAGTTGTCTAACATTTCCAGGCCATTCACAATGTTCTAAATATGAAAGTGTACTTTTATGCAATGTTTTAACTTCAACGGCTAATTCGTTTGCTGCTTGCTTGAGGAAATGTTGAGCCAGTTGGCTGATATCTTCTTTTCTTTCACGTAAACTTGGTATTTGAATTCTGATAACGTTGAGTCTATGAAAAAGATCGTCACGAAAATCTCCATTCGTTACTCGTTCTTCTAAATTTTGATGTGTAGCAGCAATAATACGTACATCAACTTGTATAGGAGAGTGTCCGCCTACTCGATAAAATTGTCCATCAGCGAGGACTCGTAATAACCTTGTTTGAATATCAAGTGGCATATCACCAATTTCATCTAAGAATAATGTCCCTTGATGTGCTTGCTCAAACCGTCCATGACGAACAGCATTAGCACCCGTAAAGGCGCCTTTTTCATGACCAAATAGCTCAGATTCAATTAAATCTTTTGGTATGGCGGCCATGTTAAGAGGGATAAAAGGTGCAGATGAACGGGGGCTGTGCATATGTAACGCATGAGCAACCAACTCCTTACCTGTTCCTGATTCGCCATTAATTAATACACTGATGCTCGAACGCGATAAGCGTCCTATCGTCCTAAAAACTTCTTGCATAGATGGCGCTGCGCCAATTATTCCAACAGTATCAGCTGATGGGACTACATTTTGCTTTTTAGATTTTTGCTCGCGAGCATGTGTTAAGGCTCTATTGGCTAATGTAACAGCATCATCAATATCAAAAGGTTTAGGAAGATATTCAAACGCACCACCTTGGTATGCATTTACTGCACTATCAAGATCGGAATGTGCAGTCATGATAATAACGGGTATATAAGGGTACTCATCATTAATTTGACCTAATAAGGTCATACCATCAATATTTGGCATACGTATGTCTGAAATAATCACTTCAGGTTGGGTATGTTCTAATGCAACCAATAGGTCTTCTGGATTATGAAATGTGCCTACACTTATATTGGCATTTGAAAGCGCTTTTTCTAGCACCCATCTAATTGAACTATCATCATCGACGATCCATACTTGTTCGGTGATCATTATTTTATCTCGCTTTCAAAAGGTATCAAAATAGTAAACTCTGTATGCCCAGGTCGACTTATACAGGATAATTTACCGTGATGTTGATGGATTATAGTTTGGCAAATAGATAGCCCTAAGCCTGTGCCTGAAGCTCGTCCTGAAACCATAGGGTAGAACAATGTACTTTGAATATGTTCAGGAATACCGGGTCCATTATCAATAATACTGATTTCTGCACACAGTTTAATACGCTTGCCATTAATGGTTTTATTGCTTGCTGCTCTTGTTCTAAGCGTAATTTTACTTTCACTGTCTAAAGCTTGTATGGCGTTATGTACAATGTTGATCACGGTTTGCTGAATTTTGTCTTGATCAAATGTTAACTCAGGAATGGAAGGGTCATAATCACGCGCTAATATAATATTTTTAGGGTTATCAAATTTTGTCAGTTGGAATACTTTTTCGATGACCATATGGATATTTTGTAACTTCATCACTGGCAGGTAGTTAGGGCCTAATAAACGGTCCACTAAGTTTGTTAACCTATCAGCTTGCTCGATGATCATTGCGGTATATTCTTTTTGCTCTTCATTTAGTTCTAAATCTAATAATTGAGCTGCACCGCGTAAGCCGCCTAATGGATTTTTAATCTCATGGGCTAGACCACGAATAAGATCTCGCGCAGACTCCCACTGTTGTTGTTGAAAGGCTTCGGCACTGATTTGTTTTTGCTGATCAATTTGTTTGAACTCTAATAAAATATGTGGAGATTGATCAAAGCTTACAGATGATGCGGTTATTTCAACGGTTATTTGTCGTTGGTCGAAAAATTCAATAGAAACATCGCTGTCACTGAACTCTTGGCCGGTAGTCAACAACTGTTGCAAGCGCTTGTTACTAATGGGGGTGTTGTAAAAAACTTGGTCGATGGGTAATAAGTAAATTTTACTTAAACTTTTAACTAATAGAGCTTCAGCTGCTGGATTGACATAACATATGGACAGGTCTTGATCTAAGACAACGATGGCCGTTACCATTTGATTTGGTAATGCTTGTTGATAGTGTCTTTTTATTTCTTTTAAATTTACCACAGTTTTAGTCATTACTTTTCCTTGCACTAAATTGGTGCGCTAAGTAACGAGTGTAAATAAAGTTGGTGCAATATGCACTGAAATCCGGCTAGTTTGCCTTATTAACCGATATTCTATGCATATAAAACGTTACTGGAGATGACGTTGCAATAACCTTGCCTTTATCATCAAGTAGTGACATTTTTATTTGGTGCTCGCCTCTGTCTATATCTCTTAGTACAAACATTGAGTGAGTTTGTGGTTTTTTATAGGGTTTATCATCTAAGTACAATTGTATTTGCAGCCCACGCTTAAAAATAGGTTTTATACGACCAGACACGTAAGCAGAGCCCGTGTTGTCTCTTATGGTGGCATTATTTTCGGGTTGAATAATTTCGACTTGATAACTGTTGTCGATGACTTTAGGTTTAATGTCTAAAATAGAGGTGTCGACGGAAGATTTTATGGTGTTAGGCTCTTTAATATCAACTTCTTCAGCACCAGGTTTAGGGCTATCAGAAAATACTAATACTCCTTGCTCGTTTCGCCACACATAAACCTTAGCTGAGCCTGCAAAAACAGAAAAAGCTTGTGTCATTAAAATATAAAAAATGCAAAAACGCGCAATGTGAATCAAAAGTGATATTCCTGTTCCGTAGGTTTTATCTTAATTACGTATAATCTATCCAAATTATTACAAATGTACCACAAAAAAAGCTCACCTAGGTGAGCTTTTTTAAATCTATCTATTTGAATTCACTACACGCTGTAGTACATATCAAATTCAACTGGGTGAGTTGTTGAGTTTAATAATTCTACTTCTGAACGTTTAATGTTGATATAGGCATCGATCATGTCTTTATCCATAACACCACCTTCAGTTAAGAAATCCATGTCATTTTCTAAAGCGTCTAATGCTTCTGATAATGATGATGCTACTTGTGGAATTTCTGCTGCTTCTTCCGCTGGTAGGTCATATAAATCTTTGTCCATAGCATCGCCAGGATGGATCTTGTTTTTGATTCCGTCAAGGCCAGCCATTAACATAGCTGAAAAACCTAGGTAAGGATTCATTGTAGGATCTGGGAAACGCACTTCGATTCGCATTGCTTTAGGTGATGGTACAATTGGAATACGAATTGACGCTGAACGGTTACGTGCAGAGTAAGCTAGCATTACAGGAGCTTCAAAACCAGGTACTAGGCGTTTGTACGAGTTAGTTGACGCATTTGTAAAGGCATTAAGTGCTTTAGCATGCTTGATGATACCACCAACATAATAAAGAGCCATTTCAGACAATCCACCGTATTTATCACCAGAAAACAAGTTCACACCGTCTTTGGCTAAAGATTGATGAACATGCATACCTGTACCGTTATCACCTACTAAAGGCTTAGGCATAAATGTAGCTGTTTTTCCGTAAGCATGAGCAACGTTATGAACAACATATTTGTATATTTGCACTTCATCCGCTTTTAATACCATAGTGTTAAAGCGACAAGCAATTTCATTTTGTCCTGCTGTAGCTACTTCATGGTGATGTGCTTCAACAACTAAGCCCATTTCTTCCATAACTAGACACATAGCTGAACGTAAATCTTGAGACGAATCTACTGGCGATGTAGGGAAATAACCACCTTTCACGCCTGGACGATGTCCCATATTACCTTCTTCGTATTCTGTACCAGAATTCCAAGCGGCTTCTTTATCATCAATCTTGTAAAACGAACCACTCATATCTGTGTGGAAACGCACATCATCAAAAACGAAAAATTCAGGCTCAGGACCAATTAATACGGTGTCTGCAATACCAGTGCTGCGCATGTAATCTTCAGCACGTTTAGCTACTGAACGAGGGTCACGACTGTAACCTTGCATAGTCGCAGGCTCAAGAATGTCACAACGAATGTTCAATGTAACCGCTTCAGTGAATGGGTCAAGTACAGCAGATTCAGCAATTGGCATCATAACCATGTCTGACTCGTCGATACCTTTCCATCCTTGAATAGAAGAACCATCAAACATTTTACCGTCTTCAAAGAAATCTTCTGTTACTTGATGATGAGGAATAGAAACGTGTTGCTCTTTACCTTTTGAATCCGTAAAACGTAAATCGATAAATTTAACGTCATGTTCTTTAATTAGATCTAAAACTGCGTTTGACATTGAAAGTCTCCAGTGAAGTTATTGCTTAAATTTTGAAAAACTTAATTTTATATGATTGTGCTAAAGCGAATACTGTGCCAATGCTAAAGCCATTGAAATATATGACTTTAATGTTTTTAATTACCGACTACTGCACCGACATTGTGCAATGCCTGCGTTATTGTGGTGCGTATAAGGTAATTTAACCAACTCAGTATATCAATTGAATAATATTTTGTTGGTTATATTTTCTTATCATGGTGTCTTTGCTGAGACTTCTACTGTATAATACGCGCCCAATTGTAGCCCTATTTCGTTAAACTGCTTGAAGTAGCAATAAACGATAGTAACAGCGAGTAACGCCTGTGTTAGATAAATTAAGAAATGTGGCAATTATTGCTCACGTTGACCACGGAAAAACCACTTTAGTTGATAAATTACTTGAGCAGTCAGGTACGCTAGACGCCCGTGGCGGTCTAGAAGAACGTACGATGGACTCAAATGATATCGAAAAAGAACGTGGTATCACAATCTTAGCTAAAAACACGGCTATTAACTGGAATGGCTACCGTGTAAACATTGTAGATACTCCTGGCCATGCTGACTTCGGTGGTGAAGTTGAGCGTGTTATGTCAATGGTAGATTCAGTGCTACTTATTGTTGATGCACAAGAAGGCCCTATGCCTCAAACGCGTTTCGTAACGAAAAAAGCGTTTGCTCAAGGTTTAAAGCCAATTGTAGTTATCAATAAAGTTGATAAGCCTGGTTCTCGTCCTGATTGGGTTATGGATCAAGTTTTTGAATTGTTTGATAACCTTGGTGCTACTGATGAACAACTTGATTTTAAAGTTGTATACGCTTCAGCAATCAATGGTTGGGCTACGCTTGAAGAA
>NZ_JACGWF010000084.1:0-17776 GCF_014077595.1 Colwellia sp. 6M3
GAAGTGAAGCTATCCAATATTAAAAAGCCAGTCAATCGACTGGCTTTTTGCTATTAACGAGATAGGTGTTAGTTTATAGCAAGCTATCTAGTGTTAATTCCATCATACCTTTGAACGTTGTTTCACGTTCGTCAGCTGTAGTTTGTTCACCAGTTTTTATATGGTCACTAACCGTTAATACAGTTAATGCTTTCTTACCATATTCGGCAGCAACACCGTATAAACCGGCAGCTTCCATTTCTACCGCTAAAATGCCATATTTTTCCATTAGTGCAAACATTTCAGGTTGAGGCGTATAAAACAAATCAGAGGTAAAAATATTACCAACACGAATTTTTTTACCTGTTTTTTCTGCTGTTTTTACAACGTTATGCAATAAATCAAAATCTGCTGTTACTGCAAAGTCACAACCATTCATGCGTGAGCGGTTTACATTTGAATCTGTGCTTGCTGCCATACCGACAATAATGTCACGTAGTTCGATATCATCACGAACTGCGCCACATGAACCTATGCGTATAATACTTTCAACGCCATAGTCTTTATATAATTCTGTTGCATAGATAGATATTGATGGAATACCCATTCCTGAGCCCATTACGGAAACTGGCTTACCTTTATAGGTGCCAGTGTAACCAAACATGTTACGTACGCGAGTTACACAGGTTACGTTATCTAGAAAGTTGTCTGCTATATATTTTGCGCGTAGAGGATCGCCCGGCATAAGTACCGTTTTTGCGAAATCGCCGTTGTTTGCTTCTATGTGTGCTGTTGCCATGAGTGTTAACCTTTTTTAGTGGTGTTCAATCACAGTAAGTTTCTAGCCATTGCTGATATTATTTTAACTCAGCCGCTATCAAGGGTGTTTTACTGATATGTCTTTTAAATGTTTAAAGTTGGATTCTAACTGAAAAAGCGTTCAGTGATCCAGTGATAACCTATACCACCTAAATAAATGCCGAAAATTCCAGCAATACCTGATAAAACTGGTGGTGCGGGTATAGGCAATTTAAGTAGCGAAAATATTAATCCCACAAATATTCCTGTGATTATCGCGATTATAACTTCGAACACGTATTCTCCTTGTTGATTGTTAATCAGCTATTTTAACCTCAAATTAACAATTTCAACAATGTACATTATCCTTTATTTGATACCTTTTGTTTTAAAAGTACTTTTTCACTGTCAGATAAGAAGCTTGCTTTTAATGAGTTCTCTTGCAACTGCTGAATATCTTTATCTGAAAATCCTAAGATGTTTCTAGCTAAGTTAAATTCATTTTTTAGCTCGATACCTTGCACACCCGGATCGTCTGTATTTAAACAAACTAATAATCCACGTGCTAGAAAGTCTTTAATTGGATGTTGGCTAATATCTTTAATGGTACCTGTTTGGTAATTAGAAGTAAGGCATGATTCTATGGCAATATTATGCTCGAGCATGTAATCCATAAGCTTTTCATCTCGATGACAAGCAACACCATGACCTATGCGTGTTGCATGTAACTGATTGATAGCCTGCCATATACTTTCTGGCCCTGCAGCTTCTCCGGCATGAATAGTGGCATGAAGTTGGGCTTTATTTACTTGGTTAAAGTGGTCGACAAACAGTTCGCCAGGAAAGTTATATTCATCGCCGGCTAAATCTACTGCAACTAAATGCTGTTTATGAACAAGAAGGGCGTCTAGCTCTGCTTGACATTTTTCTACACCAAATGTGCGACTTAAAATACCAATTAAATTAATTTTTACGTCATAAACTTTACATGCAGCATTAACACCGTCTATTACCGCAGCTACTACATCAGCAACGACCAAATTATTGTTCATTGCCATATAATAGGGTGAGAAACGTAATTCGGCATAATTAATACCGGCATTAAAAGCATCTTCTACGTTTTCATAAGCGATACGCTTACAGTCATCTAAGGTTTTAAGTACAGCAACGCCCCAATCAAGCTTACTGAGAAAAGCTAATAAATCGCTTTCACTGCCTTGAACTTGAACATGTGGAATAAATGCTTCAAAGTTTTTTTCAGGAAGAGCAATGTTGTGCTGTTGTGCTAATGCCCAGATAGTTTTAGGGCGGATGTTACCGTCTAAATGTCGGTGCAAATCAATTAATGGGAGGTGAGAGTGGTTCATAATACTGAGCAACCTATATATTTGTTTGATAAAAAATACGACGAGTAAATTATAAAATAAAGTGATTTAATTTTCATGCAAGTCGAATGTTTTGATTATACCGCTTTTTTCGTATTTTATGTTGCTATTAGTGTAAGAACACTGATAAGTTAAATTTGAGACTAATCATCTAGGTGTCTAGACGTAAATATACATTAAAATCGCAGCATAAAGAGAAACAACATGTTTGAGCAAACCGACGACGTTCGTATTAATAACATTAAAGAACTTTTACCCCCTATCGCATTACTTGAGCGATATCCTTCTTCTGAGCAAGCAACCAAGTCGGTTTTTTCTGGTAGACAAGCCATAAGTAATATTTTTAACAACAAAGATGATCGTTTATTGGTTGTTATTGGTCCATGTTCTATACATGACCCAAAAGCGGCACTGGAATACGGTGAACGTTTAGTAAAATTACGTGAAAAATATAAAAACACGCTTGAAATTGTTATGCGTGTTTACTTTGAAAAACCAAGAACAACGGTTGGTTGGAAAGGGCTTATTAACGACCCTTACATGGATAACAGCTTTCAGCTTAATGATGGTTTGCGTATTGGTCGTAAGTTGTTGCTCGATTTAAATAACTTGGGCTTACCTACTGCAGGTGAGTTTTTAGATATGATCACGCCGCAATATATGGCTGATTTTATGTGTTGGGGCGCTATTGGTGCAAGAACCACCGAAAGCCAAGTACATCGTGAACTAGCATCTGGATTATCATGCCCAGTAGGCTTTAAAAATGGCACTGATGGCACGATTAAAGTCGCTATTGATGCTATTGGTGCTGCTAGTGCCTCACATCATTTCCTTTCTGTTACTAAATATGGCCATTCAGCGATAGTTGAAACCACGGGTAATGAAGACTGCCATATTATTTTACGTGGCGGTAGAAAAACAAATTTTGATGCTGAAAGTGTTAAAACAGTAACAGAGCAGCTAGAAAAATCTGGTTTAAATACCAACATTATGATTGATTTTAGCCACGCTAATAGTAGTAAAAAGTTTGAAAACCAAATGCTTGTGTGTCGTGATGTTTGCGACCAAATGAGTAATGGAAATAAAAATATTTTTGGTGTTATGGTAGAAAGTCACTTAGTTGAAGGCCGTCAAGACCTAGCTGTTGGTGAGAAAGGCACATATGGCCAAAGCATTACTGATGCTTGTATCGGTTGGCAAGATACTGAAACGCTACTGGCTGAATTAGACCAAGCCGTTACCAATCGCAGGGCTTAATTCACCGCTTTGAATTAGCGTTTAAAAACTAGGTAATACATACGCCAAGCAATTAATTATTGCTTGGCGTTTTTTGTTAGGTCAAATCAATGTTTATTGTCCAGTTATTAACGTTCTATAAAGTGGGTAAATACCAATAATGATAAGGCTGTGAATAGCCCTTGTTGCGTTGTCTTGATTTTGGTTGTGTTATACAGCGTGATTTAACCTAATAAATATACCATTCACCGTACTTAACAAAAACTTATGTAAAGCAGTGTAAAGAACATTGTTTGTCACATTTTGCAGTCATACTATACTTACTTCATTAATATATCGAAATTGAAATTGTTATTATGGGGAAGGGTTTTGAAAGTTCGTTTTAACAAAGATTTCAGAATGAGTGAGCGAGATAATAAGCATAAATCTAGTTTTCTTTTTTGGAAAATATCCAAGTTAACTACAAGGTTAAAGGCAAGTAATATACTGGTAATGAGTATAGCTTTGCTTGTGGGTGCTTGTAGTACTCCTACAGGGATGTCTTTTCAAAAATCTAGTCGTTTAACAGAGCATAATGTCCCAAATAAGTGGCAAGAAAATATAGCATCAACTGAAAATGACATAATAGCAACTAATTGGGTTAAAAGCTTTAAAGACAATGATTTAGATGAGATAATTAGTTACGCGTTACAAAGCAATTATGCACTTGATGCCGATAAAATAGGTGTTGCGCTAGCTAAAGAGCGTTTAAATATAAGTGCAGCAACTGACTTTCCAGAGCTATCTTTATCTCTGGCTAATTCAAGAAATAAACAGGTTTCAAACAGTGTCACAACGTATCAAAATAGCGCTGACCTTAGTCTCGATTTAAGTTATGAAATTGACCTGTGGGGAAAACTGTCAGACCAACAAAATCAAGACAGATTAAGTTATGCAGCAGCGCAAGCAAGTTACCAGCATAGTAAACTAACGTTAGTCGCTGATATCAGTAAAGCTTGGTTTAATTTAACCCAAGCACAACAGTTGCTGACTTTATATCAAGAACGTGCTGAAAACCTTCAACGTAATTTATTAATGATTCAATCTTCATATCAACTGGGGTTGAATGATGCATTAGATGTTTATCTCACCAAAAATACAGTTAACCAAGAATTGGCTCGTGTCGCTCAACAGCAGCAAGCATTGAAGGTTAGCAGTAGAGCACTTGAGCTTCTGGTAGGAGATTATCCGTTAGCTAAAAAAGTAAGTGAGCAGAACTTACCGTTTATTGCTGATGAAATTAAGCTAGGTTTACCTGCACAATTACTCACCCGAAGAGCCGATATTCAAGCAAGTTGGTTATCGCTATTAGCGTTAGATGCTGGCTTAGCGATAGCACATAAGCAACGTTTCCCAAGTTTTAATTTAAATGCCAGTGTTGGAGATAATGCCAGTGAATTAACTAATTTGCTCAATGGTGGAGCATTAGCCTGGTCTTTAATGGGCAGTATAACCAGCCCGTTATTTAATGCTGGCCGACTCGAGTCACTGGAAACCCAATCGAAATTAACCGTAGTTCAAAACGAAAAGCTATATTTACAACAAGTTTATCAAGCCTTTGCTGACGTGGAAAATAGCGTAAGCGAGCGAGAGTCGCTTAATCAGCAATATAATTTTTATCTTAAAGCACAAGAAAACGCTTTAGCGGCTGAAAAACTTTCATTTGATCAATACTTACGTGGCTTAGTCACCTATACCACGGTATTAGAAGCACAAAGGCGCTCATTTGATGCTCAAACTACCGTTATTCAACTAACCAATGAACTATTACAAAATAGAATCGAAATTTACCTTGCTTTAGGTGGTGACTATCTTGATGGCACAACCCAAACGCAGCAAATAAACAGTACTAAAGGTAACTCATTACCAGCATCGTTAACTAACCGTATAAGCATGGAAAAGTAATGTCGTTAAAATTAAAAAAACTACTACCGATCATCGTATTATTGTCGCTCTTATTTGCAGCCTATATTGTTACAAGTAATCCTCCTTCAGCAAAGCGGGGGCGTCCAAGTGCATTGCCGCAAATTAGCGTTGAGGTAAAGAAATTAGTGCGTAATGATCTTGCTATCACAATTGACAGTTATGGCACCATAAAGCCTCGTACACAGAGTGTGTTATTGCCACAAGTATCAGGCCAAATTATCCGTATTAACCCAAAATTTAGAGCAGGTGGCTTTTTCGAACAAGGCGACGTATTGCTTGAATTAGATCAAAGAGACTTACTCGCCGAAGTTAAAATTGCACAATCGAGCCTGTTTAGTGCAGAACAAAGCTTTAGTGAAGAACAAGCGCGTGTAGAGCAAGCCGAGCAAGACTGGCAACGTTTAGGTAATGACAAAAAAGCGCCTGATTTAGTACTACGCAAACCTCAATTAATGGCGGCACAGGCATCAGTTTATTCAGCCCAAGCCAGTTTATCTAAAGCTGAATTAGCCGTAGAGAGAAGTAACATTGTTGCGCCATATACTGGACGTATATTAAGTAAATCAGTTGATGTTGGACAAGTCGTCAGTATTGGGACCGAGCTTGCAGAAATTTATGCCGTAGATTATGTCGAAATTCGTTTGCCACTTAAAAATAAAGACCTCCCGTACATGATGTTGCCAGAGAGTAATCGCTTTGAAAATGCCACCGCTCAAGAACAGCCTGTTGTTACTATCTATTCAGATCTAGCCACTCGTCAAAGCTGGCAAGGTAAAGTAGTGCGCACCGAGGGAGCATTTGATGAAGAGTCACAGCAATTATTTGTAGTAGCACAAATTGACGATCCTTATGGCGCAAATGAAGGTAATGGCTTGCCTTTAAAAATTGGACAATATGTTAGTGCAAAAATTAAAGGTAAAACGATTGAAAATGCATTAACTGTTCCAAATAAAGCCATTTATCAAGGCAGCTATGTGTATATTGTTGATGATAATATTCTTAAGCGTAAAAATATTACTATTGCATGGCAAAGTGATGATGTAGCGGTAATTAAAGCGGGTCTAGAAGCCAACGAATTATTAGTATTAACGCCTTTAGGTCAAGTAACCTCTGGCACCATAGTTAGCATTAATAGCATTGACGGTAAGCCTGTAAAAGCATCAAAACAAACTAGAGTAAAACCTAGTGCTGACAAAAAGCCTGATAAAAACTCAAAATCTAGACCCAATGCAAAGCAATCGCCTGATGAACAAGGGGCTAAGTCATGATTGCTTGGTTTGCAAAAAATCATGTTGCTGCTAATTTATTGATGATCACCATTTTATTGACCGGTATTTTCTCAATAAAAAGTAGTATTCCATTAGAGGTGTTTCCGTCTTTTGAATCTGAGATTGTTAATGTTTCTGTGTCTTTACGGGGTTCAACACCTGAAGATGCAGAACAAGGTGTGGCAATTCGAATAGAAGAAGCTGTTCAAGATCTTGAAGGGATAGAAAAAATCACCAGTACGTCTGTTGAGGGCGGGGCATCGGTGCGAATTGAAGCTGACTCCAGTACAGATGTACGAGATTTACTCGCTGATATTAAAAGCCGTGTCGATGCAATTAATACCTTTCCTGCTGATGCAGAAAAGCCAGTTACTGCAATCGCACAGCGTATTCGTAATGTTATTTCAGTTACCATTGCTTCTGATTACGGTGAAAAAGAAATACGTGAGTTTGCTGAACAAGTGCGTGACGATTTACTGCGACTACCACAAGTAACCCAAGTAGCATTAGATGCTGTTCGCGACTATGAAATTAGTATTGATATTAATCAAAGCAAATTAGAGCAATATCAATTAACCCTTTCTGAAATTTCTACAGCAATTAGTAATAGCTCTGTCGATATTTCTGCGGGTAATGTTCGTACCGATGGCGGTGATGTTCTTATACGTAATAAAGGACAAGCATATCGTCGAGATGAGTTTGAAAAAATTGTTATAAAAACGAATACAGATGGCACGTTTCTATATTTGGAAGATATTGCACAAGTTAATGATGGTTTTGAAGAGACTCCCTTACGGGCTCGCTTTAATGGCCAGCAAGGTGCTTTAATTGATGTGTATAGAATTGGCAATCAAAGCGCAATTGACGTTGCTGATGCCGTAAAGAACTATATTGATGAACGCCAAAGTAGCCTGCCACAAGGTTTTGTATTGAGTTATTGGGATGATGATTCTGAAATTGTAAAAAGTCGCCTAAACACCCTGATCACTAATGCTTTACAAGGTGGCTTTCTCGTTCTGATTTTGTTGACCTTATTTTTACGTCCCTCGATAGCATTTTGGGTGTCTATTGGTATTCCCATCAGTTTTATGGGGGCATTTATTGTTATGCCATTTTTTGATATTTCAATAAATATCATGAGCTTATTTGGGTTTATTCTAGTGCTGGGTATTGTCGTTGATGATGCCATAGTGACCGGAGAAAATATTTATCGTCATACGCAAACAGCATCTAGCGGTTTAGAAGCGGCGATAAAGGGCACTCAAGAAGTGGCAACACCGGTAACCTTTGGTATTTTAACCACGGTAGCCGCATTTTTACCCTTAGCGTTTATTGAAGGACAGCGGGGAGCATTGTTTGCCCAAATCCCGATCATCGTTATTCCAGTACTACTCTTTAGTTTAATAGAGTCTAAATTTGTACTGCCTTCGCATTTAAAGTCGCTGCGCTTGCGTAGTGAAAGTACAAAACAATCAAAATTCAGTGTTTGGCAACAAGGCTTTGCAGATGGCTTTGAAAACGCAATTCTTAAGTATTACAAACCATTATTGTCAATAGCTATTCGTAATCGTTTAACTACCGTAGCTTTGTTTTTTGGCATGTTTATTTTGATATTAGCATTCATTACCAGTGGTTGGACTCGCTTTGTATTTTTCCCACGTATTGCGAGTGAAACTGCTCGTGGTAGCGTTACTATGCCAGTAGGTACTAGCTTTGATGTCGTTGACTCTTATGTTGAAAAAATGTCGAATGCAGCCAAAACATTACAAGATAAATACCGCGATGACGATGGTAATAGCTTGATTTTAAATACTTTGGCTATTACCAGTGACGCCAGCGGTCGAGTACGCTTTGAAATACAGCCGGCAGATAAAAATGACAGCGGTATAGGCACAGCACAATTAGTCAATGAGTGGCGGGAATTAATTGGTCCATTACCGGGCGCAGAAAGTGTTACTTTTAGGGCCGAAATAGGCAGGGGCAGCGATCCTATTGATGTACAACTTTCAGCAACTGACTTAAAAACCTTGAATCAAGTCGCAGATGAAGTTAAAACCCGCATTCGAACGTATCCTAGCGCTTTTGAAATCGCTGACAGTTTATCTAACGGTAAAGAAGAACTGCAAATAGAATTAACGGCGCAAGGTTACGCCATGGGCATGAGTAACGCTTGGGTCACTAGACAAGTTAGAGACGCTTACTTTGGCTCAGAAATTCAGCGTATTCAGCGTGGGCGTGACGATGTTCGTGTAATGTTACGCTTTCCATTATCAGAGCGGCAATCGATATCTAAACTCAATGATATGCTGATAAATACTCCTTCGGGTGGCAAAGTACCGTTATCGCATGTAGCAATATTAAAACCAGGTAAAAGTGCGTCTGCTATTAAACGTATCGACCGGTATCGAACGGTTAATGTTACTGCGGATATTGATAAAAACACCACTAATATGACCACGTTAAATGCCGACCTTAATCAGTTTTTAACCGAGCTAATGGGCAAGTATCCTGGCGTTTCTTATAGTTTGGAAGGTGAAGCACGCGAACAAGCAGATTCTTTTAGCAGTCTAGCTTGGGGCTTATTATTTGTATTTTTTATCATATATTGTTTATTAGCGATACCGTTTAAATCTTACATACAGCCGATCATTGTTATGTCAGTAATACCGTTTGGTGCCATCGGCGCGATTATTGGTCATTGGATAATGGGGATGGATTTAACCATTATGAGCTTACTAGGGTTAATGGCTTTGATCGGCGTTGTTGTTAACGACAGTTTAGTGTTAGTCGACTTTATAAACGCTAAAGTTCGCACAGGCATTAGAGCGTATGACGCAGTATTAATTGCGGCGCAATCAAGATTTCGCCCAGTTATGTTGACGTCTTTAACCACCTTTATTGGTTTAATGCCATTATTATTCGAAAAAGCAACACAGGCACAATTTTTGATACCTATGGCCGTTTCTCTGGGGTTTGGGATAATATTTGCAACCTTTATTACCTTAATTTTAGTACCTGTAAATTATTTACTGGTTGAAGACATGAAACGTTTCACATCAAACGGTAAACAAAAACTGATCAAGCAGTTAAGTTAATTTAATATAGTCACTGAGTACTTAATTAGATTTTTTAAATGAGTTACGCTAAGCGAATGATAAGCCTTTGTTATTCGCTTAGCTTATCGTTAAACTAATCAACAAATGTATTCTCAATTATTAAGGTAAACTGATGGCTGATAAAAACACAGCAGAAGAAACCATATTTTCTAAAATCATTCGCCAAGAAATACCGACCCCGTTACTTTTTCAGGATGAGCTTGTCACTGCATTTCGCGATATTTCTCCACAAGCCAATAGCCACATTCTCATTATTCCAAATAAGCTTATTGCAACCGCTAATGATATTGAGCAAGAAGATGAACTCACCATTGGCCGAATGTTCAGTGTTGCTAAAAAACTCGCTAAAGAAGAGGGGATAGCACAAGACGGATATCGTTTGATCATGAACTGTAACCAACATGGTGGCCAAGAAGTTTATCATATTCACCTACACTTAGTTGGCGGTGAACCCTTAGGTAAAATGTTGAACATTAAATAGTTGAGCTCTTACCTCAAGCAATAGAACAGCTATGTGACTATAGATAATGCTTGAGGTAGCCAATCATGAAATAAGCGTGCTGTTTATGAATACTAATGCCATTAACCTGACATGAGTTAATACTATTAGTTGATTGGTTTTAGACTTAATTTAAGTATATTTATAGTTATAAGTTAGTATCAAATTTGAGTACCTCACCCGTTAACTCACCTCATCGGACAATTTTATTCTTCTATAGTCTTTTAAATCCTTATTGTTATATCTAAGCGCAATCTCACTCACGTTAAGCAGTCACCTATTATTTAAATCTTTTAAAGTATTTACTCTGTACTTTCCAGTAAATATTGTTAGTATGCATGTCGAACCAAGGGGTGCCTGAAATTTTTTTATAATTTTGATGGCTGAGATGCATAGCGAACCCTTAGAACCTGAACCGGATAGTACCGGCGTAGGAATGGTTAAGCTAATCGTATTCCATTCTGTAATGTTATGTTTGTTGCTTCACTCTTAAAGTGTAGAAATAGCTATTTATTACAGTTTGTACCTCATAAGCTACCCTCCCACATGCCGTATCCCATAGCGTATTCCTAATCGAATTTATGAGATCACAATGACGTTTATAAAAACACCTGTTGCTTTAGCAATATTGACTAGCCTTGTTACTTCAACAACATTTGCTGCAGAAACTTCAACCGATACTGCTGAACCAGTAACCGAAGTTATCACCATAAATGGCGATTTTCGTGCAACATCATTACAAAAGACCGCAAGTTCTTTATCTGTTATCGCGAGCGATGAAATTAACGCACGCAACGCACAAAACCTTGAAGAAATAATTGCTCGCACGCCTAATGTTAATTTTTCTAGTGGTACTCAACGTGCTAGATATTATCAAATTCGCGGTATTGGTGAGCGTAGCCAATTTAAAGAGCCGATCAACCCATCAGTGGGTTTAATTATCGATGGTATTGATTTTTCAAGTGTTGGCAGCATAGCGTCAACGTTCGATGTTGAACAAGTAGAGGTTTACCGTGGACCTCAAGGTACACGTTTTGGTGCTAATGCCATGGCGGGTATGATCAATATTACATCAAACCAACCAACAGATACCTTTGAAGGTAAAGTAAGCTTGTCTGCGGGTAATTACGATAGCTACAGTGCGGGTTTGGTTTTATCAGGGCCTGCAACTGAAAAAGTAAACTACCGTTTAGCACTTGAGCAATACAGTAGCGATGGTTTTATAGAAAACGATTTTTTAAATCGTGATGACACCAACAATCGTGATGAATTTACTATGCGTGGTAAATTGGCCATTAAAGCCACTGACGACTTAACGATTGACCTTACGGCATTTGTCGCCGATTTTGATAACGGTTATGATGCTTTCTCTCTCGATAATAATCGACATACTTTATCTGACCAACCTGGCTTTGATCGCCAAGACACTAAAGCCTTAGCAACAACGTTTACTTATCAAGGTTTTAACCATTTTACCATTGAAAGTATACTCAGCTATGCCGACTCAACATTAGATTATGGCTATGATGAAGATTGGGCCTTTGTTGGTATTCGCCCTGACTGGGAATACAGTTCTGAGGATAATTACTTTCGCGATAAAACATCAGCCACTGCTGAACTTAGAGCTGTTTCAGCGCCCAGTGGAAAAATCTTTAACAACACCACCGCTTGGGTTACCGGCTTGTACTTTAAGCAAGAAAAAACCGACTTATTACGCCAATACACTTACCTTTCTAGCGATTTTACCTCGTCATTCGATACCGATAATATTGCAGCATTTGTTCAGTTTGATAGCCAACTTGATGAAAAGTTAAGTCTTACAACTGGTTTAAGATTAGAGCGAAGAAATTCAGATTACTCCGATGCTGAAATGCTTGAATTTTCTCCAAGCGATTCTATGGTTGGCGGTAAAGTTGTGTTGTCGTATCAAATGGATAAGAATAATTTATTCTACGGTTCAATAAATAGAGGCTACAAGGCAGGTGGTGCAAATACCGAAGGTACTTTACCGGCTAACTTGCGCGAGTTTTCACCTGAATATTTATGGAATTACGAAGTAGGGTATAAAGTTAACTTATTAGATAATCAAGCTTACGTTCGTAGCGCATTATTTTATATGGACAGAGATGATATGCAAGTGCGTACATCATCGCTAGAATTGCGTGAAGATGGCAGCACAGACTTTGTTTCATATTTAGGTAATGCTGCAACAGGTACAAATATAGGCGTTGAGCTTGAAGCAGGGTGGCAGTTAACGCCTGAACTTGAAATATACGGAGCTTTAGGTTTATTAGATACTGAATATAATGGCTTTATAGATGCTGACGGTAACGATAAATCGGGTGATGAGCAAGCACACGCGCCGAGTTATCAATTTAACATTGGTTTAAACTATCAATTATCAGATCACTTATTATTGAATGTATCTGTTGATGGTAAAGATGAGTTCTTATTCTCTGACACACATCAAGAGAAGTCAGAAGCAATTGAAGTTGTTAACTTATCGCTAAGTTACACTAAAGATGATTGGCAAGTAAAAGTATGGGCGCGTAACTTATTTGATGAAACTTATGCGACTCGTGGCTTTTATTTTGGTAATGATCCAAGAGACGAATATACGGCTAAAGCTTATTATCAGTTAGCTGAGCCAGCAGTTTTTGGTGCAACATTTGATTATAACTTTTAGACAAGAGTGTTAACAACTTATTGTTAAATAATAGTTTTTGTGTAATAACTGTTAGTCATTAAGTTGAAATTATAACGCATAAGGAGTACGCATCTACAACGGCTAGCGTGTTCCTTATCTTTTTGTTAAACAATATTATTAAGTATTTATTATGAAAATATCGATTGAGATTAGTTTATACCCATTAGCAGAAGATAAATTTAAAACCGAAATATGGGCATTTATTAAACGTTTACGTTTAGTCGATGGTTTATCGGTAGTCACCAATGGTATGAGTACACAAGTATTTGGCGATTATGATCTTGCTACCTCGCATGTCATGGCTGAGATAAAGCATGTACATCAGAAACTTAATGCTGCGGTGTTTATTTGTAAGTTTATAGGCGGTGACCGCTCTGTAGTAGAAGCTGAATCGTAATGTCGAATTCAATGAGTGCAACAACTGAAATTATACAATATTTCACTACATTGCCATTATTTGAGTTGCTCGCTGTGCTAACGTCAATATTTTATGTGGTTTTAGCTGCAAAAGGTAATATTTGGTGTTGGCCAGCCGCTATAATAAGTACTGTGTTGTATACGGTTATTTTTTATAATGTATATCTGTGGATGGACAGCTTATTACAGTTGTACTATTTACTCATGGCGATATATGGCTGGTTTTGTTGGCACCAAAATAGCACTTCAAATAGCAGTACTGAAACAAAAGCGCTGCTATACAGTCAATGGTCATTAAATCGACATAGCGTTATCATTTTAGTATTAACGTTAGTTTCTCTAGCTTTAGGTTGGTTAATGGCAACATATACCCCTGCACATTTCCCATACCTTGATAGCGCTACAACAGTATTTTCGGTATTTGCTACTTATTTGATTACCCAAAAGGTATTAGAGAATTGGTTGTATTTTATTGTCATTGATATTGTTTCTATATATCTGTACATGGAAAAAGATTTGCTTCCAACCGCTGCTCTATTTGGTAGCTTTGTTATTTTTGCTGCTTATGGTTATTGGCAATGGCGCAAACAATTCAGATTACAATTTCGTCAACAACATAATGACATGTGTATCAATAGCTCTGTTACCGAATAAATTATGATGATGGTAATATTTAATATTTCATTTAGCTTACGAATTAAAAGTTATACTTCGCCTAACCAGCAAGATAATACTTTGAATTTAAGCGGCTAACCATGCAACAGCAAACGTTAAGTCAAATGCTTTGTCAGTTGCCTTGTTTTAAAAAACTTAAGGTAACTGACATAAATGAGATAAATACAGGTCTTAGTCAGCCATGCTTTCGTGTTGAATATAAAAATAATTTTTATTTCGCCAAGTATGTAAGTCCAAACAGTACTGAAGCTTTAGCAAGCCAAATCGCGGCTAACCATAATATTTCTCCTCATGTAGTGTATGTAGGTAATAACTGGTTAATTACCGAGTTTATAGTAGGAGAGGGGCTTGATAAGGTTATACAGAGTGAAGTCGCTAAAATAACCACTATGTTAACCCTGCTGTCACGGTGCCATCGTATTGATTACGCTTTCCAATACAATGCGCTTGAACCGTTAGATAATCTGCAAACAACCAATCAGTTTAATCTAGAAAGTGTTGATCAAAAAACAACAAAAATTCAAATACCCACCTTAGATATTTCTAATACCATAAGCGAATTATTTGAAAATATAACGTGCAATGACGTCTTACTAAATAACTTAATGTCGTTATCAATGGTGTTACAACAAAACTTAACAAATGTGAATATAACGTTAGGAAGTATTGAACAAGTACTTTGTCATGGTGATGCCAACTTTAGCAATGCTATGCAATTAAAATATCCACAACTAAACTCAGTTGCTGTGCATAAGTTAATAGATTTTGAATGCGCATGTATCGCACCTGTAGATTTTGACCTAGCCATGTTAATGGCAGTTAACGAGATTGAACGCGCTAAAATAGCCTTAATCAATGATCAATACATATCTATAAATCAGGCTCACTTAGCAGCCAATAATACAGTTGATATTGTCGACAATTCACTAGTCAATAAGCAATACATGGCTATACCTTCTATGTTACTAGTTACGCGTTACTATGATTTATCTATCCTAATCAATTGCTTATGGTACTTATCTAAATATAAGGACACTAGTCAGGTAAAATACAAAATTTTAGCTAAAAAACAAATAATGCTATTACCGATGTGCCACCCTCAGGTAAACAATATTTTAGATGAAATGAGATAAGGCGTACTAATCTTAAGACTAGTGGTAGTGCGAGAGTGCTTTGCATAGCGCATAATTACGCTAACTTCACTAATGGGTGTTTTGTGTGAATTGGAAAGAGTTTGTAGAAAATAGAAATCGCTTATTTTGGTTGGTACATACAGCTGGCTGGTGTGGTTTTGCCTTAGTACATTACTTAGGTTCGTTGCTGCACGATCTACGCGATATTTTTCTTGTTATCATTTTATTAAATGCTTACGCCGGTTGGTTATTTACCGCGCCGCTTAGGTATATTTATCGTCGTATCTGGAATTTTACCCCGCTAAAAATAGCCTTCGTGGTGATACTAACCTCTTATTGCACTGGGGTATTATGGCAAGTGGTTAAAAACATTAACTACTGGGAAATATACAAGCATGGTTACCGCCCAGATTTTTGGCTTTATTACACCAAAAATAGCCTGTTATCCTTCTTTATTATTTTAAGTTGGAGCGGCTTATATTTTGGTACTAAGTATTACCAAATGTTGCAAAAAGAAAAACAAAACGTTTTACGTGCGAATAATGTTGCTCATCAAGCACAACTTAAAATGTTACGTTATCAGCTAAATCCGCATTTTTTATTCAACACCTTAAATGCCATCTCGACACTCATTTTGGTAGAAGAAAATAAAACTGCGAATGGCATGGTGACCAAGTTAAGTGAGTTTTTGCGCTATTCTCTTGATAAAGATCCAATGAAGCGGGTAACACTCGACAGTGAGTTACAAGCACTCAGGCTTTATTTAGATATTGAAAAAGTACGCTTTGAAGAACGCTTACAAGTAATTTGTGAAGTTGCTGGCGATTGTAACTTAGCTTTAGTTCCTAGCATGATATTGCAACCATTAGCCGAGAATGCAATTAAGCATGCGGTAGCGGTGCAAGAAGAAGGGGGCACCATTCACGTTTCAGTGCACCGATTCGGTAACGATTTACTGATAGAATTGGCTGATAATGGTCCAGGCGCTGACATTCAAAATGGTAACTTGTTTCGCGAAAAAGGTGTTGGCTTAGTTAATACCCGCGAACGCTTACAAGCCTTGTATCAGAATGATTTTTCTTTAGTTGTTGCCAACAATGTACCAACTGGTGTTAAAATAAGCATAAGAATTCCCTATGAAGTTGGCGGTCGAATATGAGCAAGCAGCTCACCACTATTATTGTTGATGACGAACCTCTAGCCAGAAAAGGGTTAGCGGTGCGTTTACAAGAACACCAAGATATAGAAATTATCGCTCAATGTACTAACGGAAGAGCTGCATTAGAAGCCGTTAGAGCTTATCAACCTGACTTGATATTTCTCGACATTCAAATGCCAGGGCTAAATGGATTTGAAGTGGTTGAAGCTATCATTGAACAGGGCTTACATTTGCCCATGGTAGTTTTTGTTACCGCTTATGATCAATATGCGATGCAAGCTTTCGAAGTACATGCACAAGACTATTTACTTAAGCCTGCCGATGAACAACGACTCGCACAAACCTTAGATAAAATACGTCAGAACATAAGTAGTGAAGTCAACGCGAAACATAAATCTAAACTGGTGAGACTTGTTAGTGACGTTACCGGTAACGATTGTGAAAAAATTCTTCAAGAATTAGAGAACAATGAACCCGTTAGTATCTCCAGTTATTCCGATGTTTTAGCGATAAAAGACGCTGGTGAAGTCAGTAGGGTGCCGGTAAAAGATATCTTATGGATAGATGCTGCCGGCGATTACATGTGTGTACACACGCATGATAGTACACATATTTTACGAAAAACCATGAAACAATTAGAAGAAGTGCTAGATCCTAGGCGTTTTCTCAGAAGTCATCGTTCAACAATCGTAAACAAAAGTTACATCAATAAGTTTTGTAGCCAGCTTAACGGCGAATACTATTTAGTGATGTCAAACGGCAAAGAATTGAAAGTTAGCCGCAGTTACAAAGAAAAAGTTAAAAAAGCCGTTACCGCTTAAGTTATCAGAAATTACAGTGCTAGCTCTCGGGGGATTTATCGTTTCTCCTATACACGGTTTAGACCTAGTAGCTTGTTGGCCTAACAAATTTATCTTTAAACAAGATACCTGTGTTCGTTTTAGGTACCCACCCAAACAAAGCATTAGAGAAAACTAATCTAGATGTTATAGCGCTTTATCCAGAAGCTCACCATAGTGTTTCCTTGAGTGCAGCTTTTTCTATGGCATTGAAAGTAAATTATAAAGCTTAACTTTTATAAACACTGCATTTTCTACACTTTTAGTTCGTCCAATTTATAGTTCACCTAATAATACAAAATTAAAGCTATAAACAGAGAAACTTTAGTGAGTTTACTGATAAAATTAAACAATACTTCTTACTTCTTAAAACTAGTAACACAAGGATGAGTATAGTGCGATTACAGATCATAGGCTTAATTTTGTTAATGTTTATTACCGGTTGTTCTTCAACGTCGGACTTAAATAAAAGCGCTGAAATGCACAGTAAAGCAGGAGATTATTACCAGGCTATTGGGCAAAACCATGCCGCGCGAGAGGAATACCAGCAAGCCGATAAAATATTTGACCGAGCAAACAATGTATTTCCATTATTGGTTG
>NZ_JACGWF010000252.1:0-255 GCF_014077595.1 Colwellia sp. 6M3
CAAAGGTTGTAAGTCCTTTCAAAATTTACAGAAGCAAGATGTGTGGAGTGGTAGTTCAGTTGGTTAGAATACCGGCCTGTCACGCCGGGGGTCGCGGGTTCGAGTCCCGTCCACTCCGCCAATTGTTTCAAAGGTTGTAAGTCCTTTCAAAATTTACAGAAGCAAGATGTGTGGAGTGGTAGTTCAGTTGGTTAGAATACCGGCCTGTCACGCCGGGGGTCGCGGGTTCGAGTCCCGTCCACTCCGCCAATTGTT
>NZ_JACGWF010000146.1:0-6313 GCF_014077595.1 Colwellia sp. 6M3
ATCTAAATACATAGTAAGAGAAATAGTTTCATTTTTTAAAAATCTTGGCCCAATTGGGTTAAAGAAAAGTTTAATTAATGAATTGGCTAATATCTCAATAGATGGACTTAAGGTTAACTCTACTTACCAAAAATCAAGTTTATGCTCCTTTCTTATAATGGAGAATACATTAGTACCATTAGATTATGACCTAATTTCAAATATGAAAGTTAAATCTATTTATATTGATGCGATAAACTTAGGTAAAGATAGAGGTTCATTTACATCACCTGAATTTGTTAAAAACTGCAATTCCTACCTCTCTGTTGAGCAAGTAAGCGATGCTAAATCAAGCCGTACATTATTTGTAAGATCTTTTTTTGAACTTCAAGATTATTCATGGAGAATTAAAAATGGACTTTCTGTATTGCCAATATGCGGTAGAAGGCTTCTAATTAAAAAGTCGGATGTTGATGACATTACAACTCCGGGTAATGTCCCGAAAACTTTTTGGAACAGGCTACTTTGTGAATGGAGTAATGAAAGCTGGGTTTTAATGTCTATTGGTAATGTTCCTAAAATAGATTTAGATTTAGAAAAAATAACAAGTGAATTGAATAAAACTCATTCGTTTGGATTCGTCTGTTGCTATTTAAAGTGGAGTGAAATGGATGAAAAGAAAGAACATTCAATATTTTCAGAGGCTTGGCTCAATGAAAATGATCAACTATCGTTTGTGGAAAATGCCTAACAAGGCACTTAAACGGAACTAAAACAGTGGGTTAGGTTTCGCTTCGCTACACATTATAACCCACTATTTTAGTCCGCTTAGTGCGGTGTTAGAAGCCAGAGAATGAATCTAGCTAAGAAGTATATAAAATTTATAAATGACGCCCATGCTATTTGGACTGAGTTATTAATACTTTTGCCTGCAAGTATTGTCTCATATTTATTATTTCCTGATGTTGAATATACTCTCAGGTTAATCGTGATCGGAATTATATGTAGTGTTCTTGTAATTGTGCATTTTGGTATTGGTACTTATTCACTAGCAAAAAGGGATTATCTTGGCTTTGTAAATTTTGTGTTTCTACCAATATTTTGTAGTGCCTTTTTATTGGCCTTTGGTTATAGCTAAACGGCTTCTAACAAGGCGTTCAAACGGACAAAAAACAGTTGGCTGTTTCATTCCGTTCACAATTTTAGCCAGCTATAAATTTCCTCTTATTGAGGCGTTATATTTTTCTAGAGTGCGGAGTTAACATCCATACTTTTATGTAATATTCTCACGATAAATATTTGACTGTTTTTATACTCTTTGTAATAGATAACATGGCTAGCTTGTGGGTATTTGCTGTAACCTTCTCTTATATAATCACAGTTAATACCTAGCTCGGGATCACCCGCTAATAAATGGAACGTATTATCTAATACTTTTAGGTAATCATTCCGTTGAGAGAGTCCCCAAGTTATTTGGGTATATTTAGCTATTTTAATTAAGTCTGTTTTGGCTTTCGAAGATAATACAAACTTATTCATTAATGGTTATCTTTATCTAATTCAGTCAATAAGCTTTCATAGCTGTACTCGGCAACACCGCTTTGTTCGCCTTGGATTAACATATTACGTAAATTTAAAAGCTTAGTTTCTTGATCTTCCAAGGCTCTTAATCCAGCTCTAACAATTTCACTTGCTGAGCCATAACGACCAGTGTTAAGTTGTTGGTTTATAAACTGATCAAAATGATCGCCTAGTGTAACGCTTGTATTTTTAGCCATGATGTAAAACCTCATAAGTACCTATATATAATATATTATGGTATAAAAAATATAACAAGTCACTCAAAAGGACAAATAACAGTTGGTTTTTTCTCCTTCGTCGCTTATTTTAACCAACTATTATTTGCCTTTTAGTGAGGCGTTATAAGTAAAGGTAATTTATGCATTCTGACGAACTAATCAAATCTTTATCTGATAATGGAAATAAGGACTTAGAATCTTCATTACAATGGATTAATCCAATACCTAAGGATGCTTCAGCTTTAATAGAAAAAATAGATATGGCATTAAATATTGTTAGGTTTTCTAAATCTAGACGCACTGAAGAAGGTGAAGAAACTTCTAATAACCATCTAGATTCGTTAATACGTTTAAAAGCTGAAATCAGTAGTATTTTAAATGAAAAGTTAAAATAATCTTATCTAAATTTTCTTATAAAAAGTTGTTAAAGCAGGAATAAATAGTTGGCTTTTGCTCCTGCGTCGCTTATTTTAGCCAACCTACTATTTGCCTATTATCGTGGCGTTAGCTGTAAAGGGAACCTGAGTATTGATTTCACAATTACCTAAATGGATAGAAGTCGGCGCGTTCATTTTTGCCTTGATTGCTGGTTGCGTTAATGCGATTGGTTTTCTTAGCTTTGAGCATCAAGCAGTCTCTCATTTAACTGGCACAGCTACCTTATTGGGTACAAGTTTTTTAGGTTCCTCTTTTTCTAATATTATCCATTTGCTAGGTATTTTGTCTTCATTTATATTTGGTTCAGCGATTGCTGGATTATTACTAGATGGTTCAAGCCTAAAGCTAGGGCGACATTATGATACGGTGTTGCTCTTAGAGTCTATTTTGTTACTAATCGCATTATGGTTTTTATCTGCCGGTTCAATATATGGTCAATTCTTTGCTTCCGCAGCGTGTGGACTTCAAAATGCATTAGCAACAACATACAGTGGTGCAATAATAAGAACAACTCATGTCACAGGAATTTTCACAGATTTAGGTATCATGCTTGGCAGGTTTATAAAAGGTGAAGCTCTTGAGTCACGTAAGGCAAAGCTTTTCTTGATTATTATTGTCGGTTTCATATTTGGTGGTACTTTAGGCGCATTTCTGTTTGCACAATATCAATTTATGGCATTATTTTTTCCTGCAATAATTTGCCTGTTTTTTTCGATGTTTTATCGTGTATATGCTAAAAAATACAGCTAACAGGCTGCTCAAACGAACATAAACAACTGGTTGAATTGCAACCAACTATTTTATTGCCTGTTAGCCGGGCGTTTGGTTTTCTATAACTCAGGTGAATAGGGATATTATGACGAATAAAAGTACTAAATTGGAAAGAGTAGGGTTTGTATTAGTAGCACTCATAGTTTTGTTGCAGGGATTCTATGGTACTTTTGCTTTCATTGACCCAGCCATGTTTTCTGCCGTTAGAGGCACTGAACTTTTTTCGGTTATGGATGCTGATTGGGTTAAAATATATGGTTCGCGTACAATCTTTATTACCTTAATTTTTGGTTATCTTTTATATACTCGAAATTATATTGTTTTAATGTGGGGCGCATTATTTGCAGTTGTTATGCCAATTACTGATGGGTTACTTGCATATGAAGCTCAAGCACCATTTAAGGTTGTTGTTAAGCATGTTGCGACTATTGCTTACTTATTAATTATATTCTTCGTATTAAAAAAGGTTATTGCCCAAAAAATCGAACAAGACCTTTAATCAATAAAACAATTTGCTGTTTTTACTCTGATTTTGTACCACCTTACTACACATTTTTAGCCAACCACTGCTTAGCCTGTTATTAGGCGTCATACAAAAGAGGTTTAAATGAAAACTGTTGTTTCTGAATTATCTTTGAATGATAGAGAAGGCTGGGAAAGTCTTTACTATGAATATGCTGAATTTTATAAAGTGCCTATGGATCAAACGATACTTGATACCGTATGGTCATGGATTTTTGATGTAAACAATAAGTTTTATGCTCTTGTAGCGAAAGATGAATCAGGTAATTATCTTGGGTTTATGCATTACAGGGCAATGCCATCTCCACTCAGGGGGAAGTTGGTTGGTTTTCTTGATGATCTTTATGTTAAAACTGAAGCTAGAGGCGTTGGAGTAGTCGATGCACTATATAAAGAATTGAACTACTTTGCATCGAAAAATGATTGGCCTTTTGTTCGCTGGATAACAGCGGATAATAACTATAGAGGTAGAAGTGTTTACGATAAGCTATCAGATAAAACTCAATGGGTAACTTATCAAATGCCTGTAGAGTAAATTTTGTATAGCATACCCATAAGTGACTAAAAACATTTTTTATTGATGCATCAGCCAGTTTAGTAAACATATTTCAGCCGCTTATTTAGGGCGTTATATTTTACTGATATGTTCTAGTTTTATAAGTCAATTAAAGAGATAAAAATGATAGCTGTATTATTAGAGTTTGATGTTATTGCCGGGATGGAAAGTCAATTCCGAAAGGCCTGGATTGAAACTACGGACATAATCTATGAAAACTTTGGCAGTTTAGGATCTAGATTACATAAATCGGATAATGGAAAGTTTATTGCCTATGCGCAGTGGCCTGACTTAAGTGTTTATGAAAATGATCATCATTGGCCAGACAATTCTAAAAGTACGAGATTAAAAATGAGAGCGTGCCTTCAAATAGGTAAGCCTACTGTTCTGCATACATTAACTCTAGATACTGATTTACTCAAAGACAGTAGCTTTAATAACGTATAAACACGTAACATTTGATTCGGTTTAGTTTCGATACACATGCTAAATAACTAAGGAGAACATCATGTTAAGACCAGAAAATACAGGCTTAATTGTTGTTGATATTCAAGGAAAACTAGCGCGTTTAGTTCATGACAGTAAAGCGTTAATTGCGAATTGTGAAAAACTAATCAATGGCTCGCAGGTATTAGGTTTACCTATAATTTTTCTTGAGCAAAACCCGGATAAGTTAGGTGGTACGGTTGATGAGCTAAAATCTATTATTGAATCATTTAACCCGGTAACAAAATATACGTTCAACGGATGTGCTGAACCAAATTTTATCAATGTTTTACAAGCAGAAAAAATCGAAACATGGCTAGTTTGTGGCATAGAAGCACATATATGTGTATATCAAACCGCGGTAGGGCTGTTAGACCTTGGCTATAATGTACAACTGGTAAATGACTGTGTTTCCTCTCGTAGTCAGCAAGATAAAGCGCTTGGCGTAAGCCGATTAAAAAGTGAAGGTGCTATCATAACGGGCGTAGAAATGTGTTTGTATGAGCTTTTACAAGATTGTAGAAAGGCTGAATTTAAACCAATTTTAAATTTAATACGATAGCAATCTCACAGTTACAATACAGTTTATTCGACAATTACATAATGAAGCTTAAACTGTACGCCAATTATAACTTGTTTAGCTAAGCTGCTTAGCCTTTAACTGAACAAAATAATATCGTCCTAATATCACCATTAAAATACCGCCTAGCACCAAGGCTGATGACTCTATTAAACGAACCGTTATAAGTTCACTGGTAAATATTACACCACCCAAGGCGGCAATTATGGGTACAAACAATTGCAGAACAGCTGCTTGAGTGACTGATAGCCCAGCAAGCGCGATGTACCAAACAAAGTAGCCAACCCCTGAAGCTATAGCGCCAGATAATATTGCAAGCATAATGCCTAATGAGCTTACATGTAGACTATCTAAACTAAAAACCATTAAGATAAATATAAATGGTACAGTGCGTAAAAAGTTAAAAGCTGTATCGTTAAGTGCATTTTTAGACTTTCGTCCGAGTAGAGTGTAAAAGGCCCAAGCCATTCCAGAAATGCTCATCAATACAAAGCCCGTTAAAGACGGAGTAGTAACTGATGGCATAATTAAATACACAAAGCCAGTAAACGCAAGAGCTAAGCCGAGCCATTCTGACATATGTAGCTTATTACCTGAGACGACATTGGATAAAATCATGGTAATTTGAACTGCACCAAATAATATTAATGCGCCGGTACCTGTGTCTAACGATATATAGCCAAATGAAAAAGCTACAGCATAAATAAATAGCATTGCAGCGGATAACCAACTTCCTTTAGATTGTAGCTTTAGATCCTTTGTTGGCTTTTGTATTAATCGAGTTAACTGGATAAGCACAAAGAGTATGGCTATACCTGAAAGTAGCCTGATGGTAGTAAAGCTTGTAGCATCTATAGCATTAGTACCTAAAGCTAAACGGCACAGAACTGAGTTGGCGGCAAAGGCGAAAAGGGCAAAAACGGTGCTCGCGATAATTTTGACATAAGTATTGTGCACAGTAAGAAACCTTTAAGTAAATAGCACTATATTCGTGGTGCATGAACTATAAATTATTTTAGCGTTAAGTGTTGGTAATATGTTTAGGCTTAATAGTTTATTTTGATTAAAGTTATAACGATATATGCACTAGTAGCAATACTATAGTTAACATGTTACTCCATTTTATAAGCGGTTTAATTCAGTGAAATTTAATATATTTATCAGTATTTAACGGTATTAATT
>NZ_JACGWF010000148.1:0-6181 GCF_014077595.1 Colwellia sp. 6M3
GTTTGCACGTATTCCTAATTTATTATTGTAATCATATTATTTAAACCACGCTGTTACTATTTTTTAATCTGCACTTCAGTCAGTTTATCAACTGTTGCTGAGCATGACTTTAGAAAAACCGACATAAAGTATTCTACTTCAGGCATTTGTTGCTTGAGCGTAGTTAATTTTAATTCTAAGCGTTCTTTTACGTGGTCAAATTCATGGTTTTGATGGTTCAATTCATCAAGTGCTTTGATATAAGCGACTAAAATATCGGCCGCTTTGACTATTTTTTTATACTGATCATCAACATTGTCTTGCACTATGATATCGGAAAATATTGCTTGAAACTCCTCTGGTAAAGATTCAAGACATTGCTTTTCAGCGATGTATTCTATCTTTTTAAACTCTCGTGCAATTTCAGGGTTAGCATATTTTGTTGGGCTAACAATATCACCGAATCTTGTTTCGCTGGCTTCGTGATAAAGCGCAACCGTTGCAACTTTATCGGCATTTATATTACCTGAAAATTTTTCATTTCTAATAACAGCTAATAAGTGGGCAACGATAGCCACTTGATGAGAATGTTCTGCAACATTTTCTGGTTTAACACAAAACATTAATGCCCATCGTTTGATAAGCGGCATTCTGAACATCCAAGCGAGAAAAGTACTTTGCATATTGAAACCTTAAGTAAAACCTTAAATAAGAATTAGCGACTATTAGCGACTATTGGCGATAGGTGCTAAAAAAGTTAGCGAGCCTTTCCATTGCTTGTTTTAATTCATCTACGTGTGGTAAAAACACCAGGCGGAAATAATTTTTTTGTGAAATATTAAAAGCACTACCGTGTACTAACAATATTTTTTCTTGTTTGAGTAAATCTAAGATCATTTTTTCATCATTGCTAATATTAAACTTCTCCTGATCTACCTTTACGAATAAGTATAATGCGCCCATGGCTGGGTTACATGAAAGGCCATCAATCTCGTTAATCATTTTGTGCGCTAAATTTCGTTGCTTAAGTAAGCGGCCATCAGCATGTATTAATTCATTAATACTTTGATAACCGCCAAGCGCGGTCTGAATAGCATGCTGACAAGGTACATTGGCACATAAGCGCATAGAAGACAGTATATTCAAGCCTTCTAAATAATCTTCAGCATGTGATTTAGGACCAGAAACCACCATCCAACCAGCACGAAAGCCTGCAATACGGTAATTTTTAGATAAACCACCCATAGTAATGATTAACACGTCATTAGCTAAACTTGCGGTAGGAATATGTTTGGCTTGATCATAAAGAATTTTGTCGTAAATTTCGTCACTGAATATGATCAAGTTGTGTTCACGGGCGAGTGAGATAATACCTTGTAGAATTTCTTCACTATAAACCGCGCCCGTTGGATTATTCGGGTTAATTAAAACAATGGCTTTGGTTTTAGGCGTTATTTTATTCGCCATATCTTCTAGGTCAGGAAACCATTGGTTTTCATCATCACAGTGATAATGAATTGGTTCACCGCCCGATAAGGCAACTGCAGCTGTCCATAACGGGTAGTCAGGTGCAGGAATTAATACTTCATCTTCATCATTCAACAAACCTTGCATAGCCATAACAATAAGTTCGCTAACACCATTACCAATGTAAATATCGTCAACACTGACATCTAAAATGCCATTTTGTTGAAAGTACTGCATAACTGCTACCCGTGCAGGATATATGCCTTTTGACTCACAATAACCTTGAGCAGTTGGTAAATTACGAATTACATCTTTTAAAATATCATCAGGTGCTTCAAAGCCAAATGGAGCAGGGTTGCCAATATTAAGCTTTAAAATTTTATGCCCCTCATCTTCTAAACGTTTGGCCTCACCGGCAATTTGTCCACGAATTTCATAACATACGTTTTTTAATTTTGAAGATTTTTTGATAATTTTCATAATGGCGGTCTTATAAATGATAAAAAGTGAATTAACGTTATTGCGTTCGTTAATATGAAACAGAAAATGAAGCTAAAGAAAAACTGATAGTCATTGAATGTACGTAATTTGTAATTTATTTCTTACCTCCATTGTTGCGAATATTGGCTAACTTTGAAACAGTTACTTGCAACTTTTTTATAGCAAATGATAAATAATTACGACATCTTGTTATTAAGATTAATTTTTCAGTTGTATATGCCCCTTAATATCACACTGATGAGGATTATAACAATGCCTGTACCTTTATTATGGTTAGGAGCTGCTGCTTCAGTATTAGCGGTAAAAGCATTAGCCGACGATAGAAAAATTCAACATACCAAACGATTTAAACGCTACCGTGCTCAAACCCTTGCTGATCTTGAACAGTATGAATCACCAATTGCTACTTATCCAACTGATGTTTTTGATACCGAACAAAAGGTTAAGCCGGAAATAGGCGCGATAGTTTGTTGTGGTATTGGTGGTGTTTTAGAGCATAGTGGTATTTGGATTGGCGATAACACTATTGTTGAAGTCGATGGTAATGGCTTAGTGAAAGCGGTATCCCCACAACGCTTTACTCAGAGCCGTTCAGGAAATAAAATTTTTATTGCCTGTGACTCGTTAGGTCAGCCATTAATGAGTGAACTAGCCGCAAAAAAAGCTATTGATCAATTATATCAAGTTATTAGTTATCACTTATTTGATAATAACTGCCACCAATTTATATGGCAGTGCTTCCAAACTAACAATAAGAGTATTACTACGTTTAAAGCATTATCACTAAATATTGCCCAACTTTTTGATCGGGTTATCTATTGGGATTTATCTGACTGTTAGTGATATGTAGATTGTGTTTAAGCTTTTTTCAGACAAAGATCTTATAGAGTTAAAGAAGAGTACAATTAAGGCTTCTAAGCGCAAATAAAAACGGCCTTGCAGAATATGCAAAGCCGTTTTCACTATTTAAATATAACCTTAACTGTAACAACAGAACAATTACACTAAATTATTTCATTGCCTTTAGGCGAATAAAGACATGACATCGCTTATGGCTAACATAGACTTTTCACCAGTAATACGGTTTTTCACTTCAATTTCTTGATTGTCTAAGTTACGTTCACCAATCACTAACAATAATGGCGTACCGATTAATTCATGATCGGCAAACATAACACCTGGACGTTCTTTACGATCGTCAAATATCACTTCAATGCCAGCGTTTTGAAGCTGCTCGTATAATGCTTCAGCGGTTTCTTTAACGCGTGCCGATTTCGCCATATTCATAGGTACTACTGCTACTTGATAAGGTGCAATAGCTGCAGGCCATTTAATGCCGTATTTATCATGGTTTTGTTCAATAGCAGCAGCAACAATACGTGATACGCCAATACCGTAACAACCCATAGTTAAAATTTGATTTTTACCCGCTTCAGTTAACACGCCACAGTTCATTGCCTGTGCATATTTATCACCTAGTTGGAAAATATGACCGACTTCGATACCGCGTTTAATCTCAATGTTACCTTGGCCACATGGGCTAGGATCACCTGCGACAACATTACGTAAATCAGCAACGCTGTAGTTTGTTTTATCACGGTCCCAGTTTACGCCCGTTAAATGGATGTCATTTTTATTTGCACCACAAACAAAGTCAGCTAAGTGCGCTGCGCTTCGATCAACAATAACGTCAATTGTTAAACCGACTGGGCCAATTGAGCCAGCGTTACAACCTGCAGCTGCAGTTAACTGTTCGTCAGTTGCAAACGTTAATGGTGAGGCAATTTGTGATAAATTTTCAGCTTTAACTTCATTTAATTGATGATCGCCACGTAATACTAACGCAACAATTGGTGCGTCGTTCTCTTTTGTTGCAGTACCTAACACCAACAATGTTTTCACTGTGGTTGTTGCATCAATCGACAATAATTTAGCAACATCGTCAATCGTACGTGCTTTAGGTGTGGCAACTTCAGTCATGGCTTGTGTTGGTGCAGGGCGTTCGCCTTTAGGTGCTAAAGCTTCTGCTTTTTCAACGTTAGCAGCAAAATCAGAACCATCACTAAAGGCAATGTCGTCTTCACCAGAATCAGCTAATACGTGGAATTCATGTGACGCTTCACCACCAATAGAACCAGTATCAGCAATAACAGGGCGATAATCTAAACCTAAACGGTCGAATATACGACAATAAGCGTCAAACATTGCTTGATAGGTTTTTTTCAAACACTCTTCACCTAAGTGAAAAGAGTAAGCATCTTTCATTAAAAATTCACGGCCGCGCATTACACCGAAACGAGGGCGAATTTCATCGCGGAATTTTGTTTGAATTTGAAAAACATTCAATGGTAGTTGCTTGTAGCTGTTAATTTCATTAGCAACTAACTTTGTAATGACTTCTTCATGCGTTGGGCCTAAAACGAAAGCACGGTCGTGGCGATCATTTAAACGTAATAATTCAGGACCGTAATCTTCCCAACGACCCGACTCTTCCCACAAATCAGCAGGCTGAACCATCGGCATTAATACTTCTAATGCGCCAGCTCGTTCCATCTCTTCACGAACAATGTTTTCAACTTTGCGTAGTACTTTTAAACCTGTCGGTAACCAAGTATATAAACCTGACGCTACATTACGCACTAAACCAGCACGTAACATTAATTGATGACTGATAACTTCAGCGCTAGCAGGGGTTTCTTTCAAGGTTGAAAGTAAATATTGGCTTGTACGCATTGAGAAAAAATTCCATTAGTAAACGAGCATAAAATATGGCGCTTATTCTAACAGGGCAATTTCAGCCACAAAAGGTTTAAATTGCCCATTAAGTAAAAATTATTACTTAATGGGATATTAATAATGGTTGATACGCTTTAATACCTGTTGATTTTCGCCCATTCCACCTAGCGTGATCAAATTTCCATCAAGCTCTAAAAGGCCTCGATGATCCATGGTAGCTGTTTTACTCTGTGTTATTTTCCAGATATTAGTATCGCTGTTGTAGCGCCAAATTTCATTACTTGGTAAAGAAGGTTCGCCGTTATAACCTATGCCGTTATAATTATACGGGTTGTTGCTTCCGCCAATAAAGACAATTTCTTTTGTATTTAATACCGCGTTTTTAAGTCCTTTAGCGGCCATTCGATAACGTGATTCACCCGTTGGATGTTTGACTTTAAACCATGAGATTTTACTGGGCATAGTTGTATTGATAACGCCGCGATAGCAGGCAGCTTCAGCAGCGTAACTTCTACGTTGATTAAGGTGAACATCAACACGAACACCATCACAAATAAGCATTTTGTTATCAACTATGCCTCCGGCATGACCAAATACTGCTTTTCCAGGAAATGGTGATGCTTGTTGCCATTGGTCAGTGTGAGTATCGTATAGTTGTACTAAATTAACGTTGCCGTCATTGTGCCAACCACTAATTAAATAGATGTAACGGCTTTTATAAGCCAAAGCAATACTGTCATCTACCGGCACTGGCATGGGAGTTAGTGCTTGAAATTTATCTTGTAAAACATCATAGGCGTAAACGTCTGGTACTGACACTTCACTGTGATTTTTGGCAACGGTATAACCACCAAAAACATAAGCAACTTCTTTAATCGCTGTAGCGACACTCGCTAGGCGACCTGTTAAACCATTGATAGGCTTTTTGATTGGCACCGCTGTTTTTTCAGACCATTTATTTTCAGCAACATCGTAAACATAAGTGCGATTATGAACATCTTGATAACCTTTACCACTTGCAAGTCCAGAAAACGAAATTAAGTAGTTTTGGTTTTTAATCATTACATGTGCAACAGCATTATTGCTTACGGCATGCGGTAATTCGCTAAGCGGATTAGTATTGGCGAATACTTTCAGCGTTGTCGTCGAAAGATAAAAACATAAGGCAAACAAGAGAAGAGTTAGTCGTGTTGGCATTGATGACTCATAAAATTAATTTAAGTTTAATTGCAATCGTACCATGAAATAAAGTGATCATGGTTCTAGCTTGTACTAATTAACATTTAAGTAATTGTTAAGGCATCTAGCTACCAAATTATCATCAAAATGTGCCAGTTAAAGCGTTTTTCTAGCTATTATTTTCTAATTAATTTTTACCATTATCTTAAATTACATGCGCCTGCTTTATAGTATTAGTTTGATATATAGACAAAATAGTTAAATTTATTTTATAAAAACAAGATGGATTGTTTTGTTTACAATTCTCTTTGTTTATATG
>NZ_JACGWF010000154.1:0-4553 GCF_014077595.1 Colwellia sp. 6M3
GGCACTAGCACGAAGAAGAATGAAATCATGTACGCCACTACGGCCTACTGTTGCTGCATTATTTACCATAATCGAACTCCTACTACTACAGTAAGCACCAACCAAAGTGCAATGATAAGTTTAGCCGTAGCATTACCTGACGCTAGTTCTTCAAAATGACCTAAATCCATAAATAAATGACGGATACCGCCAAGTAAGTGGTAGATAAGTGCAGAAAGCGTACCGAGCATAATTATTTTGAAGAATAAGCCGCTAAGTAATGATTCTACTTGCGCGAAACCTTCAGCAGAAGATAGAGATAAAGAAAGCGTCCACAATAAAATACCAATAGCAAATACCATAATTACACCTGAAACACGGTGCAATATAGAAGCATTAGCTGCTGCATGCATTTTAATTGTTGACAAATCTAGGTTTACAGGACGTTGTTTTTTCACGATTGTTGCCTAAGGAGCTCTTAGAGCCTTCAACTTATTTTTTTTACGTCATCCAACCAATATATTAAGTTAGATAACCCCTCTCCGATGTAAATTAAATTTTTGCACTTGATTGATGAATGCTAAAAAAGAATTCAGATCGGCTTGATTATATAGGTGAAAATCATTAATTACAATTTTCTTCCCGACAAGTTTCAGCCTATTTACGAGGCTAGCGACTATTTAACAACCATACGTAACAAAAATTGATAATGACATGTAACTTTAGTCTAAGAGCGAAACAAACAAATTGACTTCTAGGGGGTGATCTGAAGTAGAATAGGGTTAGTTTAATATTCACAAAAATTGACTAAACATTTGGTTTTAACAATTTTCTAGATAAACAAATATAATGGGGACGAAATATATGGCTGATTCAAAAGCCTCTCTTAGTATCGACGGTAATGTAGTTGCGGAATTACCAATTCTTAAAGGTAGTGCTGGTAACGATGTTATAGATATTCGTACACTTGGCAGTGCTGGCTATTTCACCTATGACCCAGGATTTTTAGCAACTGCCTCTTGTGAGTCTGCAATTACGTTCATCGATGGTGGTAAAGGTATTTTACAACATCGTGGTTACCCAATTGATAGTCTTGCTAAACAAGCAGACTACCTAGAAGTTTGTTATATTTTATTGAATGGTGAAGCACCATCTAAAAGCCAATATGATGAATTTACTAATACAATCACTAACCACACAATGGTACATGAAAAATTAGTTCACTTTTTTCATGGTTTCCTACCAGATGCACATCCGATGGCGATGCTTTGTGGTGTTGTTGGCGCTATGTCTTCTTTTTACCACAGTGATTTAGATATTCATGCCGCTGATCAACGTATGCGTAGTGCTCACCGCTTAATTGCTAAAATGCCTACTATTGCAGCTATGGCATATAAATATAGTATCGGACAACCTTTTGTTTACCCACGTAACGACTTAACTTATGCAGAAAACTTCTTGCATATGTTGTTCTCTGTTCCGGCTGAAGAATATGTTGTTAGCCCTACTGTTGCTCGCGCAATGGACCGTATTTTTACGTTACATGCAGATCATGAGCAAAATGCTTCAACGTCTACAGTACGTTTAGCGGGTTCTTCAGGTGCTAACCCTTACGCATGTATCGCAGCGGGTGTTGCTTCACTTTGGGGCCCTGCTCATGGCGGCGCTAACGAAGCTTGTTTAACTATGCTTCAACAAATTGGTTCATTAGATCGTGTTGATGAATTTGTTGCTAAAGCAAAAGATAAAGCTGACCCTTTCCGCTTAATGGGCTTTGGACATCGTGTTTATAAAAACTTCGATCCACGTGCTACCGTAATGCGTGAAACATGTCATGAAGTTTTAACTGAATTAGGTATACAAGATCCATTGCTTGATGTAGCAATGGCACTTGAAAAAGTAGCGCTAGAAGACCCATATTTCATTGAGAAAAAATTATACCCTAACGTTGATTTTTACTCAGGAATCATCCTTAAAGCTATTGGTATTCCAACGAACATGTTCACAGTAATTTTTGCTATGTCACGTACCGTAGGTTGGATTGCTCACTGGGATGAAATGCTTGGTCAAGAAGGACAAAAAATCGGTCGTCCTCGTCAAAAATACACTGGCGAAATTAACCGTAAATTTGTTCCATTAAGTGAGAGATAATTAGCATTAATTAATCGCTTATTATATTCTTTAAAGGCAACCTCTTTGGTTGCCTTTTTTTTTAATGTCATGTTAAGTACATGGTTATTAAATTACTTATATACCTTAAGTTAATAACTTCCGTATACAATTTCTGTACATTCGTATTACAAACACGGTATTGTTACGGCAATATTCTCTCCATACTTTTAACGGTAAAATAACCTTGCTTGAACATATTTTAATTGTCGATGAAAGCCGCTTAGTGCGCGAAGCACTTGCTAAAATATTATGCTCATGTGGTGTTAGTAAGACTGCGATTTCTTGCATTGAAAATATTGAAGACGCCTTAGAGTTTGCACAGTTTTCAACCATCAGTTTATTAATTTGTGCTGATAATGCAACGACAGATAACAGCTTTGAATTTCGCGATGAATTAGTAAAAATATTAAATATTGATCATCTGCCAGTATTGCTACTTTCACAGAAAATTGTTGAAGATATTACTCACAGCCCAGATGTGCAAGTCGGCACTATTTCAGCCATAAATCATAGTATTGCATTATCACCTCCCTTTAAAAGACATAGGGTAATCAACGCTTTATTTAAACTAACGCAAGATCCAATATTTGCGAATTGTAGCGAACAAGACAATACAAATAGTGCGTCTATAGCCTCTATTGTCAATAATAAAACTGATCTTCAAGAGCAAAAACCAACAATTCTAGTCGTTGACGATGAAAGTAGTAATATAGATGTTGCCGCCGGAAATTTACGAAATCTTTACCGCGTAATAGCAGCTAAATCAGGCCAACATGCTTTAAAAATTGTGGCAAGCAATAACCACAACATAAGTTTAATTTTATTAGATATTATGATGCCGACCATGGATGGCTACCAAGTATGCAAAAGCCTTAAAGAGATAGAAAGCAGTGCAAATATTCCGATAATATTTTTAAGCGCTAAAGCACTCGTTGAAGATATAAAGTACGGTTTTGACCTGGGTGCTGTTGACTACATAACGAAACCGTTAAATGGTGACTTACTCCGTGCACGTGTTGCTACACATATTCGATTACAACAGCAACAACTTGCTTTAGCAGCACAAGTGTCCACACTTAAAGAAAATGCTAAGTTACGAGAAGATATAGAAAAAATAACTCACCATGATTTAAAAGCACCCCTAAATAACATTTTATTTGAAACTTATCGCCTGACAGACAAAAGTGCGGCTAAATCTATAAATCGCGCGGTAAATAATGTTGTAAACATGGTAAATAACTCGCTAAATTTATATAAAATAGAGCAAGGTATTTATAGCGTAATGCCACAGGTAACAAATTTAAACTTGTTAATTCATGATGCAATTAATGCAGTAACAAAAACGAGTGATGCTAAAAACATTACTTTCGAACTGAGTGGCTTTGATGTTCAACACAACATTTTGGTAGAGCCATTACTCTGCTTGTCTATTTTTAATAATTTAATTAAGAATGCGGTAGAAGCTTCACCTGACGATAAAAAAATAACATTGGCGCTAAGCCAACACAATCAATTCATCAGTTTTGAATTAACCAATTATGGCGTTATTCCAGCCCAAATCCGCCCTACGCTGTTTGAAAAATATAGCAGCTCTAATCATAATACCGGTATTGGTTTAGGTACCTACTCTGCTAAATTAATGACAGAAGTACAACATGGTGAAATTGCCTTTAAGATTCTAGATGAACAACAAACTCAGTTTATTGTTAGGTTACCTTCAGCTTGATAATATTTTATTTTAAGCTTTAAACTAAAATTTGTTTATTTCACCCAACCATCTATGAATGTTTATGCAGATTTAGTGATTAAAAACACCATAAAAAATACTTGTATTAAATGATATTCTCGCCTTAATGGCGCTTAATATTAAACTTTATTTGCTCAGTAGATGACGTTTTACTTCTCAATCAATAAGTAAAAAAAGTAGAAAAAAACCAGAATAAAATGGCTAATTTTATACAATTTATTTTAAATTCCTTACAGATTTCTACTGTTTATAAGCCATTTTTTACGACACGTCAAATGCCTAAATCACCTTATATAAATCATAAGCAGTGCCTGCTAATCGATTAAATTTAAGCAATATATTGACGCTATATCATCATTTATTGAGATTTTTCGACTAAAAAAATCAAAAAAATAGTTCAATGTACCTTTAATTTTGCTTTATATAGGCTGTTTTATTCTACTTTTGCTGATCAAATACCAATAATCATTAATTTTTATTAATGTTATTTAGCTAAATTACACTAATAAATGACCATTTTATCTGCTTATTTTAATCCTATTATGATATTTCTTGTAATCAACACCTGAGAAAGTTGAAATAAACACCTATTACAGCTTGTTTTTTAACCTAAACCAATCACCGACTATCATTTATTTTAATATCGGGAATAAAC
>NZ_JACGWF010000215.1:0-580 GCF_014077595.1 Colwellia sp. 6M3
GCAGTAACTATGATGCAAGCCGTCCGTCAGTTGCAATTCAAAATGTACCAGCAACAAGTAATGCGCCATTTACCGTTACGTTTACTTTTAGCGAAGCGGTAATAGGCTTTGTTGTTGGTGATATCACATTAACTAATGCTACCGCGAGCAGTTTTACTACCGTAAACACCAGTACTTATACGGCATTGATCACACCTATAGCTGATGGAACTGTAACGTTAAATGTTAATGCTAATGTTGCACAAGATAGTGTAGGTAACTTTAATACGGCGGCGACTCAAGTCAGCAGTACTTATGATGCTAGTCGTCCGTCAGTCACTATTCAAAATGTACCTGCAACAAGTAGTGCTGCATTCATCGTTACCTTTGCTTTTAGCGAAGCGGTAACAGGTTTTGTTGTTGGTGATATCAGTGTTGGGAATGGAAGCGCGAGCAGTTTCACTACGGTAAATCCGAGTACTTATACTGCGTTGATCACACCGACTGCAGATGGTTCTGTGACACTAGATGTAAACGCTAATGTAGCTCAGGACAGTGTGGGTAATTTTAATACGTCTGCGACTCAAGTCAGCAGTAACTA
>NZ_JACGWF010000077.1:0-21066 GCF_014077595.1 Colwellia sp. 6M3
GGATTATACGTTTCATTATAATAAATTTTTTGAAGTTGATTTTATAATAATTATCGCATAATTTTAAAATTATTATGCGATGTTATCGTAGTCTGAAGAGATTAAGTTGCTTGCCATTGCTTAGCCACTAAGACCTTATTTTGATGCAGCACTTGTGCTTCAAAAGTATCACCTGCTATAACTTCGCCAACACCCGCAGGTGTGCCAGTCATAACAATATCGCCATCTTCAAGTGCAATAAAAGATTGAATTTCATTAAGAATTGCTTGGGGGGAGTGTAACATCATAGCAACTGAACCTGACTGTCGACACTCACCATTGATATATAGTGCCAAGGATAAATCATCATCAATCGAATTTAATGTAATAAAGTCACTGAACAGCGCTGAGCCTGTGAACGCTTTGGCACGCTCCCAAGGTAAGCCTTTTATTTTTAATTGAGATTGTAATGCTCTTTTAGTTAAATCTAAACCTATAGCAACCGCACAAAACTCACCTTGCTGATACATAAAGCAAAGCTCTGCTTCATAATGCAACACTTCTTGATGGTAAGACTGGAGTTGTTCTGAAATCGCGGCATTAGGTTTAATAAATAGCACCATATTATCAGGAACTTCATTCCCAAGTTCACTGATATGTTCGACATAGTTACGTCCAACACAGATTATTTTAGAAGGTGTAATATTGCTATTAGCGACTTTAACCGAATTCATTTGACAGCCCTTTCAAATAAGTTAAAGCACCATTCTAAAGCTTAATATGATCTATTTTCTATACTTTAACTAACTTTAATTCAGGTTTAGCAGCGTGCAACGGTGGAACTTTAACAATGTCCGATACTCTTTGCTTTTGCTTAAAACGGTCAAAGTTAACTGTATCCAAGCCTAATTGTTGACTCATTTTAACAAATGTTTGGTAGTCCTCACGGGTGAAATCGTCATCTTCCCTAGTAAGTAAACCATCGATATAAGCACTATTACCATTTAAAGCGAAATTAGCAACGGCTGAGTAAGGTTTACCAAAATCATCTACACGTATTGCGCGTACTGACTTTACTTCAAAAATCCATTTATCGATTTGAACATAGCGAGACAAAGTATCTGCGGAAGGTTGATCTTTCATGTGGGGGCCTTTAATTGAGTAAAAAAAGTCGACTGTTTGGTTGGGAATAACGCAGACAGTCGAAAAAACGAGCTATTAGCTCATAGCTAAGCAACTATAGCAAAGATTTTTTCATATTTGCTAAATATTGATTAAATTCTTCTTCACTAATTTCTTGATCGCTGTTTGCATCAATTTTAGCGAAGTTTTTCGTTAACATATCATTTTTTGCTACTTCGGCAATGCTTAAGGTATTATTTTTATCCATATCATAGTCTGCCACTAATTTTGAAAAAGATGCTGCTTTATCAGACATTTTAGGGAGTGATTTGCTAACATCGTTTCCAGCAAATACTATGCTTGATACTAGTGATGCCGCAACTACCGTAATTGAAAGTGTTTTTAAACTAAAACTGTTCATACCTGAATCCTTTTTTTTTTCTTAATTAAGAGGACATAATTTACTATGTCAAACATGGAAAATACTACTTACTGATGTAGTACTGCACATGTCATGCCAAAACATAACCTTATGATTAATAATGAATTAATTTTAATAAATCAAATATAGTGTCACCATCTAGCAACAACTTATCGCTATGATTTAAAAAAAACCAATTATAAAACTTAAAATAAAAGTAAAATCAAATAAAAAACAACAACTTATAAAATAAAAAGCACTGTTAAATTTTTGTCTCCATTTTGAGACATCATTGTTTTTTTCATGTTTTTAGCTAACACTACGGTGGTATATATTTAGCTAAGAGGCCGTAATAAGCATTGTGGGGAATTTAACAAAATTAATTAGTCGAGCACATAAAAGGAGTTTGACGCTGAAAAGCTTATCAATAAAGTCGTTAACCCTGTTAGGTTTTGGCTTAGTCGCTTTGCCATTGGTAATCGCATTAATTTTTGGGGCATCACAAGTTAATACCCTAGCGAATAAAAGTGCAGAAGCTATTACTGATATTACGAAAATATTGGATCAGCAACAATTACTCAAAAGTAGCCAAATTAAGTTGGAACGAAGTGCTGCACAATTTTTAGTTTTACGCGACCCTGCTTTAGCCGAAAATTATATTGAGCAAAGTAAACAGATTTTACATTTGGCTGAGCAACTAATGCTTGCAAGCCAAGACAACAAATTTCAAGACCTGCTAACGAACTACGCCCTAACTATCACTGAGCTGATAGAGTCGACAATACCAGAAGCTGAAACAAAGCCCCCCACTGACAGTACAATACTCAAGCCATTACAGATTCAATTTAATGCTTTGAACACTATTTATGAAAACATTACCCAGCGCAGTAACGTCCTTAACACAACATACATTAATAACATAAAGCAAGCAGCACAGGCCGTTCGCGATATTATGATACAAAGCTTAGTTATTATTCCAGTGAGTATACTTTTAGCCGCGATATTTATTTACTTAATCACGAGTCCATTGAAAATATTAACTCGAAATATTTTTCAATTACAGCAAGGAAACTTCGATCATGAGATTAATGTGCATGGCTCTCCAGAAATTCAAGAAATAGCACAGGCTTTAGAAAATATGCGGACACGACTTCAAGCGCTAGAGTTGCAAAAATCAAGCTTTATCCGTCATATATCACATGAATTAAAAACACCTTTAGCTGCTATTAGAGAAGGCACTGAATTGCTATACGACAATAGTGTGGGTGAGTTAAATGCAGAACAACAAGAAATTGCTCATATCATTAAAGACAGTGTATTTCGTTTGCAAAAACACATTGAAGATCTACTCGACTTCAATATTGTACTCGACTCTACAAGCTTACAAGACTCAGAATTAATACAAATAAATGACGTGGTTTTGCAAGTTATTTCAGATAGAAAATTAGACATAAAACGTAAAAAATTGACTTTTAACAAAAACTTAAATGATATTGCTTTAATTAGTAACCGCAAACAAATAGCCGTTATTATTGATAATATATTATCCAACGCCATAAAGTACTCTCCCGATGAAGGCGAAATAAATATTTCTTCCTCTCTGTCCAACGAGCAATTACAACTCCAAATTAGCGATCAAGGGATAGGGATAGCTCAAGAAAATCAAAACAAAATTTTTGATGCTTTTTACCAAGGTCCCCCACCTGAAATGAGTATTATAAAAGGCAGCGGCTTAGGCCTAACCATTGTTAAAGAACTTTTATTACGTCTTAACGGCAGCATTGAAGTGTTAAATGTTCCAAACGATTGTCAAGGCACAAGAATACAAATAACATTGCCACGCGCTTTTTATCAAGAGGAACAAGTCTAATGGCCCATAGTCAGCAACGCTTTTTTGTAATTTCACTATTGTGTATGACTATAGTGTTGTCATCAGGGTGCCAACTTACCTCAAATAACGTTAATTCTCGCTTAACTTATGGTGAGTATTACCTAGCGTTGCAGCAGCTGAGCCCACAACAACTTTTAGAAGAAGTGATAAAGCAGCAAACGCAGGTAGAGCAAATATCTAATGAATCGCCTAATTACAACGCACAAATAAAATTGCTCTTACTTTACAGCTCACCCAAGTCACCTATTTATAATAGTTTTCACGCAAAAATGTTATTAAATAAGTTAAAAAATGAAGAAAACGATGCTGCATTCGCATCTATTACGCCTAGCGAGCAAGCCCTTATTTCGTTATTACATGATCAGTTAAATCAGCGATTGTTAATGAGAAATAGATTGATAGCGGAGCAAAAATTACAACAAGAAAACTTCCAAAAAACTGGCACTATGCAGCAACAAAATGCCATAAAAATACAACAGAATTTAATCGAGCAGGTTAAATTATTAGAACAAACAATTAAGCAGCTAAAAGATATTGAACAAGCTATTGATAAGCGCGATCAGTAATTAGAAGTTAAAGCGAAACCATTTGTTTAATGCCGCGCTAACTAGCTAAATTTATACATTATAAATACCGAGAATACTTCATGACCCAAATTAATCAGGCTATCACTGAAGTTGATAGTAAAATTTTAATCGTTGATGACGACCCTAGCTTATTGCGATTACTGGGTATTCGTTTATCCGCGGCAGGCTATCAAGTTGAATCAGCAAAAAATGCCAAAATAGCTTTAGGAAGACTAGAAAGTTTTCACCCGCAATTAGTAATCAGCGATCTAAAGATGGAAGGCATGGACGGTATGGCCTTGTTTGAACAAATTAGAGCTAAACATCCCCATATTCCGGTAATTATTATGACCGCCCACGGCACAATACCTGATGCGATCAATGCCACAAAACAAGGCGTATTTAGCTTTCTCACTAAGCCATTTGAAAGTAAAGAGTTACTCGATATAGTGCAGCAGGCTATTCGACTGCAACCAGCAGAGCTGAACTATAATCAAGTAGATAGCCAATGGCGTGATAAAATTATTAGTCGCAGCACAATAATGGAGTCACTTTTACAACAAAGTAAACAAGTCGCAAAAAGCGACTTTAGCTTACTTATCCATAGCCAAAGCGGCACAGGTAAGGAGCTGTTAGCTAAAGCTATACATTTAGCTAGTCCAAGGCACACACAAACATTTACCGCGATAAACTGTGCTGCAATTCCTGAACAATTATTAGAGTCAGAACTGTTTGGTCATACTAAAGGGGCCTTTACTGGTGCTGAAAAAAATCATATTGGTTTATTTCAAGCGACTGATGGCGGAACGCTTTTTCTAGATGAAATTGGTGATATGCCCATGAATTTTCAGGTCAAACTTTTACGAGCATTACAAGAGCGAGAAGTTCGCCCTGTAGGTAGTACACAATCGATAAAAGTTGATGTAAGAGTTATTTCAGCAACTCATAAAAACTTACAACAAGCCATAATAGATAAAACTTTTCGTGAAGATTTATATTATCGGCTCAACGTCGTTGAATTAGAATTACCCCCGTTAAGTGAACGAAGAGAAGACATCCCATTACTTGCCCAGTATTTTTTAAGCCGGTCTGTTGAACAATCTCATATTAATATTACCGGCTTTTCACAAGAAGCGATGGAGATATTGATCAGTGCTACTTGGCCTGGAAATATTCGCCAATTACAAAACGTTGTTGAACAAACAGTCGCTTTATCTAATGAGCCACTGATTAGCGAAATGTTAGTAAAAAATGCCCTACGCGATAAAGCTACTATTTTACCTTCTTTTGTACAAGCTAGAGATAAATTTGAACGTGACTACCTCGCCAAACTTTTAAAAATAACCGCTGGAAATGTTTCTCAAGCGGCTAAAATAGCACAAAGAAATCGTACAGAATTTTATAAACTACTTAACCGCCATCATTTGTCTGCAGAGGCATTCAGAGATGAGTAAAGTCATTGCCGCCAAAGTTTTTATGGCGGTTATTTCATCATAATTACCGTTTAAATGACCTAATCAATAGCTAATAACTCAACATCAAATATTAACAAGGCACCTGCGGGTATTTTACCTGTTGCACTATTTCCGTAGCCGAGAGCTGCGGGGATAAATAAACGGGTTTTCTCTCCAGTGACCATCAACTGTAAGCCTTCAGTCCAGCCTTTAATTACCTGATTTAAACCAAAACTGATCGGCTGATTCCTTTCAACAGAGCTGTCGAAAACTGTGCCATCAAGTAAAGTCCCATGATAATGAACTTTCACTTTTGAGCTAGCCACAGGATGTGTTTCGCCATCTCCTGCTGATAATACTTGATACTGCAATCCAGAATCAGTTTCAATAACACCTTCAAGCTGTTTATTTTTTTGTAAAAACTGCTCGGCTTGAAGTGCATTTACTTTTGCCGCCTCTTGGTTCGCATTACTGCGAATAAAATAGCTTACAATTAAACCTAACACTATGATTAGCAAGATGTACTTAGTCATTTTATTCCTTATTCCTTATTTATTATTTATTATTTATTATTTATTATTTTAAAGTTTACAAATCAAATACTGTGCTATCTCTATCAATACCTGCAACTTCCAACGTTGTCAGTTCTCTACTTTCTCCTGCCGCTAGGTTGTTATCAAGTGCTAAATTTCCGATAGCGCATCGATGTAGCGCCATTACAGGATTGCGAAAACGACCAAACATGCGTTTAATTTGATGATAACGCCCTTCAATAAGCTCAACTTGTGCTTGATAGTCAGAAATTATGGTTAACTTTGCTGGCTTCGTGGTTATATCTTCAAAAGCAAAGTACATCCCCTTGGCAAACGCCTGCACGTACTCTTCATCAAGTTTATTTTTTAACGTCACCATATAACGCTTGGTTACTTTCTTCTCAGGTAAGGTTAAACGTTCAGACCAACGGCTATCGTTCGTCATTAATACTAAACCTGAAGTATTTAAATCAAGACGACCAACAATATGCAGTTCGCTTTTGTAAGAGCAGCTAAGTAAATCAATCACTGTTTTATGCTGAGTATCACGGGTGGCACTTACCACACCTATTGGCTTATTAAGCATAATATAATAGGGAGGGTTATCTTGGATTACCTGACCATCAAATATTATGTGGCTAAAGGTATCGATTATTTCATCAGCGTCATGAGCAATTTCGCCGTTAATCAACACCCTATTTTGTGCCAAAATCAATCGCACACTTTTGCGACTGACTTGGCAATGTTGAGCTAAATATCGATCTAGCCTCGCCTTATTTAATGCCACAATTAGTAACGACTAAACAGCAACGCGCTAAACCAAATCTTTAATAAGGTGAATATCACGTTGTGGGAATGGTATTTTAATATTGGCATTATCCAACGTGGTATAAATTTCTTTATAGGCCTTATATTTCGAACTATATAAGTTTTCAGTTGGCGTCCATAAACGCACCGCTATATTAATTGAACTATCAGCAAAGGCATCAATACCAATCAAAGGCTTACGGGCTTTACTGACGATATCTAGCTTACCAAGTGCATCTTCAAGCATTGCCACAACTTCTAACGGATTTTCACTATAATCTATGCCAACACTCAATTCTAAAAGCGAATCATGTTTGGAGTTATGTAAAACCTCACCGACAATATGCTTATTGGGAATAGTAATTTCTACATCATCTTCATCAGTCAAAATGGTATAGGCTAAAAGTACCTCTTTAACTAAACCTCGAACGCCTTGCACGGCAATAGTATCACCAACAACAAAAGGTCGGATAATGATAATATTAAAACCCGCGGCATAATTAGATAACAGCCCTTGCAGTGCTAAACCCGCACCAAGTGAAATAGCACCAATAGCGGCAATAAAAGGGGTAACACTAATACCTAATTTACCTAAGGCTATGATACCAATCATCACCACAATCAGCATTTTACTCGCGTTCGCTAAAAAGCGACTTAAGGTAACATCAAGTTTATGTCGTTCACATAACCTGAGTACTATGTTGGCTATTTTACCCGCAAAAAGAAAACCAATAATCAGAATGATTATCGCACCAATAAGTTGAAAACTATAATTGGTAAAAAATTCGACAATAATATTGTAAATCCGGCCGACTTGGTCAATTTCATTTTTAAGTAAGCTTGCGGGATCTAAGGTTTTTATAACCTGATCAGTGGTGCTTTCGGGACTAGATTCAGCCATAAATTCATTCCATTTAATGTTCATTACTCAGTGTGCCTATAGTACGACAATTTTCCGCTTAATTTACAATATTATTAGTAATTACTAGATAAAGTTCATAATTATTAAGCTATGTTCGTTTTCGCTGATTAAGAATAAACCAAAAGCACAAAACCTGTTATTGAGCAGCTTAAAACATGCCAGATATACTTATTTTCAATAACTTAGGTAACCACTAATGATAATAAAAATAAAATAACGGTTGCTTATCAATAAATCATCAGGCTAGAATCTAGCCACGTTTAAGCATATTAAAAAACTTAAACGTTTGACTTGTCGGAGTGCCAAAGGGCTGAGATCGCGAAAGCGGGATCCGTAGAACCTGATTAGATTAACATCTGCGAAGGGAACAAGTAGTAGCATTTAACGCGAATATATTTTGCGTTAAGTGCTATTCCTCGTTACTACCCCATAAAGCTCCGCCTAACTTTTATTTTATAAAAACAGGTGAGAGAACATGAGTTCAATTTCAAGACGCGAGCGTCGAAACCAAGCAACACAATTTTTAAAAAACGTTGCCGATCAATCTTTTCCAAATTCCAACAAAGTTTACGTTGCGGGTGAAATTCACGATATCCGTGTGGGCATGCGTGAAATTTCGTTATCTGACACCTTAATTAATGGTAATCAAGACAATCCTAGCTATGAGAAAAACCAACCATTATGTGTCTACGATACCTCAGGGTTTTATACCGATGATACCGTCAATATAGATGTGCATAGAGGAATACCTCGCTTACGTGATAGCTGGATTGAGTCACGCAACGATGTTGAATTCTTATCAGGAAAAACGTCGACATATAGCCAACAGCGCTTAGCGGATGAAGGTCTGGACCATATTCGCTTTGAACATTTGCCCAAAGTGCGTAAAGCAAAAAATGGTAAAAACGTTACGCAAATGCATTACGCACGCCAAGGTATTATTACGCCAGAAATGGAATATATTGCCATTCGTGAGAATATGAAAAGACAAGAAGTTAAAGACGAAATGTTGCTGCAACAACACCAAGGTCAGTCATTTGGTGCCAGTATTCCAGAAACAATTACGCCAGAGTTTGTTCGCGAAGAAGTCGCTAGAGGTCGTGCGATTATTCCCGTCAATATTAATCACCCAGAAGTGGAACCCATGATAATCGGCCGAAACTTCTTGATTAAAGTCAACGCTAATATCGGTAACTCTGCCGTAACCTCTTCTATCGAAGAAGAAGTAGAAAAACTCGTTTGGTCAACAAAATGGGGAGCAGACACTGTGATGGATCTTTCGACTGGTCGTTATATTCATGAAACCCGAGAGTGGATCATTCGCAACTCGCCGGTTCCCATTGGCACCGTGCCTATTTATCAAGCATTAGAAAAAGTTAATGGTATTGCTGAAGACCTAACCTGGGAAATATTTCGAGATACTTTAATTGAACAAGCAGAGCAAGGTGTTGACTACTTTACTATTCATGCGGGCGTATTATTAAGATATGTCCCTATGACCGCTAAACGCTTGACTGGCATTGTCTCTCGCGGTGGTTCAATCATGGCAAAATGGTGCTTAGCACATCATCAAGAAAACTTTCTTTACACCCATTTTGAAGATATTTGTGAAATATTAAAAGCCTACGATGTTTCATTTTCTCTAGGAGATGGCTTACGTCCGGGTTCTATTGCCGATGCCAATGATGAAGCACAATTTTCTGAATTACGTACTTTAGGTGAGTTAACAAAAATAGCATGGAAGCATGACGTTCAAACCATTATTGAAGGTCCAGGTCACGTGCCACTGCATATGATTGAAAAAAATATGGCTGAACAACTCAAGCATTGTGGTGAAGCGCCTTTTTATACTTTAGGGCCACTGACGACAGATATTGCACCTGGCTATGATCACATTACATCAGGTATTGGCGCCGCGAATATAGGTTGGTATGGTTGCGCCATGCTTTGTTATGTAACGCCAAAAGAGCATTTAGGTTTACCAAACAAAGAAGATGTAAAAGAGGGCTTGATGACTTATAAAATCGCGGCTCATGCTGGTGATTTAGCCAAAGGTCATCCGGGCGCACAGATCCGTGACAATGCCATGTCAAAAGCTCGTTTTGAGTTTCGTTGGTATGATCAATTTAATATTGGTTTAGATCCTGAAAAAGCACGTGCTTATCACGATGAAACATTGCCACAAGAGTCAGGTAAAGTCGCGCATTTTTGTTCGATGTGTGGCCCTAAGTTTTGCTCGATGAAAATATCGCAAGAAGTGCGAGACTATGCGGCAGGCCTAAACAATGCTGCAAACACTGAACAGAGCATTGAAATCAAACTACTTGATGAAACTATCAGCATTTCAGCACAAGGCATGGCAGAAAAATCTGTCGAGTTTAAAGCCAGCGGCAGCGAGCTTTATCATCCCGTTACAAAATCGTTTAGCCAATAGCGCAATTTAGCTTAACTATGCCAACCATCGCTATTATAGGCGCCGGCCTAATGGGCCGCTTGGTAGCCTTGTCGTTAAATCGACAAGGCTACCAAGTAACGCTATTCGATAAAGACAAAAAAAACGCTCAGCAAAGTGCGGCTTATGCCGCCGCCGGTTTATTAACACCGCTTGGCGAAGCTATGCATAGCCCTGCCAACATTGTTGAAATGGGTTTTGCTGCTTTACCGCTATGGCCAAAATTGCTTAGCACATTGTCTGGTTATAATTTTTTTCAGCAAACAGGCTCACTCGTTGTTAGTCATGAACAAGACATAGCTGACTACCAAAGATTAACGCGATTTCTTGCGAATAATTATCCAAACCATACACAACAAAAGCTTAATAGAACCGAGCTTTCGGCACTAGAGCCAGAACTTGCCCATAAATTCTCACAAGCATTATATTTACCAGAGGAAGGCCAAATTGGTAATCGAAAATTACTGCTCGCTTTATGTCAGCAATTAATCGATGAAGGCGTTAAATGGCACAGCGAGTCTGAAGTTATTGCCATAAAAACAGACAGTTTTAGTGCTGGCTGTGATATTCGCTTTCAAACTTGTGGTAATAGCAGCCAATGTCAGCTGTTCGACCTTGCCATTGACTGTCGGGGAGTTGGCGCAAAAAAATCGACTAAACGCAATAATCAACTCAGTGCTGAACTTAAAGATTTACGAGCTGTTCGTGGTGAAATTTTTCAACTTTTCAGCACTGAAGTTAATCTTTCACGACCGATTAGACTCATGCATCCGCGCTATCAAATTTATATAGCACCCAAGGGTAAAGGCCATTTTGTCGTTGGAGCGACAGAAATTGAAAGTGATGACACCGCGCCCATGACAGTGCGCTCAGCCATGGAGTTACTTAGTGCAGCTTATAGTGTTCATCCGGGTTTTGCTGAAGCTAATATTCGTCAACATATTAGCCAACTACGTCCGGCTTTTAGCGACAATCAACCAAAAATCATGTCGCATAATGCCCTAATACAAGTCAATGGCTTATACCGTCATGGCTTCTTAATTGCCCCAGTAGTGCTTGCTCAAGTAGTAGAGCATGTCGACAATATAATGCTAAAGCAGAAAAAGTCTGTTGATAATTATCAATATGCTCATTGGTTACCGGTTTGCCAATCTATGAGCAATGTTTCTTGTTAAAGCACAACTGCAATCGCATTAACATTTCTGCGAATAGAGGAGATAACAATGAAAATATATATTAATGGTAACGCTTTTGAGCTGCCTAACAGTTCAGAGCAAAATAGTATCGAAGCGGTATTAACAAAAACATTACCTAAAAAACAGCAACAGCAAAGCTTTGCGCTAGCGCTTAATGGGGACTTTGTTGGTCGAGATGAATACCAAAATACCTTTGTGAGCGATAACGACAGTATTGATGTACTTTTCCCAATTGTAGGAGGTTAAGGCATGTCACTTAACATTTATGGTCAACCGCTAAATAGTCGTTTATTAATTGGCTCTGCGCTTTACCCATCACCTGAAGTGATGAAACAAGCCATTGTAGCCAGCGGTTCACAAGTGGTGACTTTATCTCTAAAACGTCAAAACCCACTAGCCAAGTCAGGTGATAAAATTTGGCGTTACATTCAAGAAACCGTTCAACAGAACCAAGGCTTTTTGCTACCAAATACAGCAGGCTGTAAAAGTGCTAAAGAAGCGATAACCTTAGCTAAAATGAGCCGAGAGTTATTTCAAACCCAGTGGATAAAGCTTGAAGTCATTGGCGATGATTACAATTTACAACCTGATCCAGTAGAGTTGCTGATCGCTACCGAAGAGCTCCTTGCGGATGGCTTCAAGGTTTTACCTTATTGCACCGATGACTTAGTCATTTGCCAACGTTTATATGCACTAGGTTGCCAAGTAATCATGCCGTGGGCCTCACCAATTGGCACAGGTAAAGGCTTAATGAACCCATATAACTTGGCCACTATTCGCCAACGATTACCGGAAGCGACATTGATACTCGATGCTGGCATTGGTAAACCCTCAGATGCCTGTATTGCTATGGAAATGGGCTATGACGGCGTGCTACTTAATAGCGCCATTGCCCTTGCCGATAATCCGATACTGATGGCAAAAGCTTTCGCAAGAGCAGTTTCAGCAGGAGAATCTGCATATATCGCCGGAACCATGCCTGAGCGCCAGACCGCTCACCCGAGCACGCCAACGCTAGATACGCCTTTTTGGCATCAACCGGAACATATGTAATGACCATAAACTCTTCGTTTCTCGCCAGCAAGTTAACAAAAAAGCCAATAATTTGGAGCATTTCAGGTGCCGACTGCTCAGGAGGTGCGGGAATTGCTGCTGATATTAAAACCGGTCATAGTCTCAAGGTTGAGGTCTGCCATTTAATTACCGCCAATACCGTACAAAACTCCAAACGAGTAAGCTCGATTAATCCCATTGATGTGAAAATTTTAGCCGAGCAAGCACAAGCTCTACGTATTGATAAGCCGCCAGCTGTAATAAAAATAGGCTTAATTGCTAACGGCAAGCAAATCAATTGGCTTGTCGCATTACTATTGTCACTTAAAGCGCAATTGCCTGACTTACTTGTGGTTTATGATCCTGTTGGTCAAGCGAGTGTCGGTGATAGCTTAACAACATTATCGGCCACCAACTTAGTATCACTACTCCCACTAATTGATGTCATCACACCAAACGTTTTTGAAGCGAAGCAATTAAATGCCATTCACGAAAAAGTATCCAATTACAATGCACTTAACATGGCGGAAAACATTTTACTTTTAGGTTGTAGCGCGGTGATCATTAAAGGCGGACATGCGACCGCTGAAATATCGAGTATCGCTAAAACATATTGCACTGATATATGCTTACAAAACTTAAGCTCTACACCGAGTGAAACTATAACTAAAACCCAGTTATTCACTTTGCAATCACCTAAACTTGATACAAATTATAGTCATGGCGGTGGTTGCAGCTTTGCCAGTGCACTAGCGAGCTTTCTAGCGCATGGTTATTTATTGCGTGATGCCTTCACACTGACTAAAGCGTTTATTAATCAAGGCTTATCATTAAGGACTGAAATAAGTAACGCCAACATCAATAATAAAAGTGAAATAAATCGCTATTACGGTGCATTTGAGCAAGGTATGTGGCCTTTAAAACCAGCTGACTTCCCAGTCATTGTCAGCCCACTTTATCGGCGGTTTCAGTCATCACCTTGTTTCAAGTCACTCAATTTAGCCGATGTAGAAAAGCTTGGCCTTTACCCTGTAATAGATTCTCTGACTTGGCTCGAGCGATTATTACCTTTGAATCTAAATATTATTCAACTGCGTATTAAAAATAACGATCTAGATGTAGTAGAACCACTGATAGCTAAAGCAGTGGCAATGGCCCGTGATTATAATTGTCGGCTATTTATTAATGATCATTGGCAACTTGCTATTAAATACGGGGCATATGGCGTTCATATCGGCCAAGAAGATCTGAACTGTGCAGATTTAAGCGCTATTGCTAAAGCGGGTTTACGTTTGGGTATCAGTACTCATGGCTGTTATGAGTTTTTATTAGCAAAGCAACTACAGCCTTCTTATCTTGCTATTGGTGCTATTTTCCCAACAAAAACCAAAAATATGACAGGCCAAATTCAAGGATTAACGAACTTAACGCAAATTTTGGCACTAGCAGATACTATTCCTGTAGTCGCCATTGGTGGAATTAGCCAACAACGACTAGAACAGGTATGGAGCACAGGAGTGAATGCGATCGCAGTTGTTACCGCTATCACCGAAGCTAAGCACCCCATTATCGCAGCTCAAGCTATGCAAGCGCAGTTAATTTAAATTACATTAAGTTAAGTTAAGTTAAGTTAAACGCGGAACAATAATAATTACCGGGTCATTGAAATAATTTCAGGATGGTTAATAAACTCATCAAGTTCATCTTGGGCATTAGGAAATTGACCTCGGTATTTTTGCAGAGTGGCAATGGCATTATTCATCGCTAATTTACTCTGTAGATCAATTTCTGCTTTTTCATCTTTCACCAACGAGTGACTTTGAGATAATGTATTACGAATAGCGTCCATATCTATTTTAGACCCAGGACAAGATTTACTGGTTCTATAACGCGATGAAATAATATTATTTTTCGCTAATTCATTTAACTCTCGATGACCAATAACTTTATCCAACGGTATTGAAAACTCTGTCATCAACTGTTCTATTAAGCCATAAAGGCTTTTATATTGAGCAAGTGTAAAATCAAATTTATCACCGTGACCAATACAGCAGATACCTAAAGAACGGCTATTTAATCCTAAAGCATGCGCACCCGCTTTATTGGTTAATCGACCTATTTCAATTTCACCGTCGGTTTTGAGGTCATGCTGGTCATTTAAAATCACAAAATGATAGCCAATACCTGACCAATTTCGTGCTTTATGCCATTGGTCAATCATATCTCGGTCACAATTTTTGCCAGTAAAAGCAGCTGTATGGAGCACAATATATTCTGGAAACATCGGAGTTATCCTTATTAAAGATGTTACTTGCAGTTATGCTAGAGCAATTATAAAAATGAGGAGAGGTACAGCCAATGAAGAGTGATGCTTTTAAAGCAGTTAATGAGCTAATTTCCACCTAACTCGCTATAGCACCATTTGTTTATGACTTCATAGAGAGTAAATAACTTATTAGGTAGCAATCAATAACGTGCCTGATGCTGATAAAGCAAACCCAAAGTCGCCACATTTAGTTTTAATTATCACAACAAAGTTTAGCTGCTTTTGAAGACAAAACAATGTTAGTTAAATGGCTTACTCAAGTGCTTATAAATTTTTAGTGAAATTTAGCAGCGTGTTAAAAGAAAAGGATCCCCATTTTAAATTTAGTATTGTATTTTCAGAGCTAAAAACTCTACTATTTAAAATGAGCCTTCGAAAGTGGATAAAAATGACAATAAAATCAACTAACAAACCATTTATAATTTTTGCTGCTTTATATGCTTTTTTACTTGGCACCTTCATTTTAGCTGGCTTTTTTATTAACAGCAGCAAGTTAATACCACCACCCCATTTTTTTTCGATGCTAAATAACGGTACTGTATTTGATTTTTTATTAATTGGCTTTAGCCTATTTTCAGCAGTGTTAGTATGCTTTTTCGCTGTAGTACTTTATTTGCAAAAAAATACCCAAGAAAAATCATCTATAAATACAGAACTGCTAGCCTTAGACGGTTGTGCTGACATTATATGGCACTGGAATATAACCGCTAATACCTTAGGTTTTTCTGGTAGTTTGCTTGACCAACTTGGTATTGAGTTTGATATAAAGCATCATACTTTTGATGAGTGGATTAAACAGCTGCACCCTGAAGATATAGATAACACCCTCAACACGCTCAATAGTCACATAGTAAATAACACACCTTATAATGTTGAGTTTCGCATGAAAGCGAAAGATGAATCTTGGTATTGGTTTCATTCAAAAGGACAAGCACGATTTAATAACAGCGGCAAAGCAATACAAATGATTGGTGGTATGAATGATATAACCCACAGCAAAGCAATATATTTTGAGCGTGAATACTTAATTAAAGCACTTGAAAAAAATAATAGTGAATTAGACAACTTAATCTATATTGCCTCACATGATTTAAAAGCGCCTCTGCGGGTAATTGAAAACATTTCACATTGGCTAGAAGAAGATTTAGGTGAACGTTTAGATAACAGCAGCAAAGAAAACTTGTTACTTTTGCGTAGCCGAATTTATAGAATGGAAAAACTACTAAAAGATCTTCTAGAATATTCTCGCATAGGCCTTAAACCTGAAAAAAGCTACGATGAAATGATCAGTGGCGATGAACTCATTCAAGATATAACCTTATTAGCTTCTATACCTGATGGTTTTCGCATGATTGTTAACAAGGAGTTTTTACCGCTTAAGGTTAATAAAATGCCATTACAGCTAATTTTATTAAACCTTATAGATAATGCTATCAAACATCATGATAAAGAGAATGGCTTAATCGAAATTGATATAAAAGAAAGTGATCTTCAATATGCCGTTAGTGTTAAAGACGACGGCCCTGGCATTGCTCCAATATACCATCAACGAATATTTGAAATGCTGCAAACACTTAAACCACGTGACCAAGTTGAAGGCAGTGGCATGGGGCTTTCTATTGTCCGGAGGCATATTGAATTACTTGGTGGCACAATAAGAGTTGAATCAGAAGTAGGAAAAGGTAGCACTTTCATATTTAAATGGCCGAAAAAACCAAACTAAGCTTGTCATACCCAATATAAATAGTGCCTAAAAATAAGGCTCGATATAAATTGGTCCTTTCGATTACTGGTTTAAAATATGTTTACTATATGATGAAAGCAATTCACACCCGATAAGGGCACAGTTAAAGCGCATATTAAATCAAAGTTATAATCTTAATAGATAGCTATTAACCACTACTCATTTATTTAAGTTACTCGTGAAATACTTTAGTCACACAGAGGTCCTAATCACCTGTAACCTATTTATAATGCCCCAAATAGCATACTATAACGCTGATTTAATAAATACTGGCTTTATGGTATTACGTTTTACGCGTAACCTTAGTTAGCCAATTGATAATAATAATAAAAAATCAGGAATAATTAAAAAAATATGACTCAATCAACACTGAGAATATTTCATATTGAAGACGACGATGGCGACGCTATACAAGTTAAACGCGATTGCGCTAAAGAGTTTGAAGAGCGAAATTTCACTTTAACGCGTGCCCATACAATAGATGATGCGCTGTTAACCATTAAAACATCTTATTTCGACGTGATCTTGTTAGACTTAAACCTAGGCGATGATCAAGGTTTAGAAAATCTTCGAGAAATTAAAGAACTGAGTCCCGATTCACCTATCGTTGTGTTAAGTGGTCTTGATGATACTAATACGGCATTGGAAGCAATTCGTGGTGGTGCTCAAGAATATATTATTAAATCTAACTACAATAGCCGCCAGCTAGGCTTAGCTATACTGTCTTCCATTGAGCGCAAAGCATTTGAAAGACATTTATATCAATTAGCTAATAAAGATGAATTAACCGGCTTACATAACCGACGTGCATTTAATAATTATTTAAGACCTTGGCTCGTACGTGCCTCTCGTTGGAAGCGAACCGAAACAGTTATGTTTATGGACGTAAACAACTTTAAACAAGTCAATGACACCTTAGGACATGATGTTGGTGATTTGCTGCTTCAACATATTGCAAAAACTCTACGCTCTGGCTTACGTTCATCTGACATGTTAGCCCGTTTTGCAGGTGATGAATTTGTTGTGCACTTAGATGCTAAATCTCAAGAGTCTGCAGAAATCAGTGCCACTATAGCAGAGAAAATAAGTGCTTTATTCGAAAAGCCCGTGTTGATTGGTGGGCATTTAATAAAAACAAGTGTCAGCATAGGTATTGCCTTTTACCCTGATCATGGCGAAGATACTTCTGCACTGATTAAAAGTGCTGATACTGCCATGTATCAAGCTAAAAATGATAATCTCCCCTATGTATTTTATCAGCATAAAGAAGCGCTTAAATTTAGCTCGAATTAATAAACACGCGTTGTAAATTAGGTTCGATAAAGCACTTTAATGACATGCCAACCAAATTTAGTTTTAACTAAGTGGGGTTCTAATATGGCCCCTTTAAATGCTATTTTATCAAACTGAGGTACCATTTGACCTCGTTTAAACTCACCTAAATCACCGCCCTTTTTACCAGACGGACATGTCGAATACTTTTTAGCCAAGGTTTGAAACTTCGCTCCTTTACCTAACTGCTTAATAATATCTTCTGCAATTTCTTTGTGCTTAACCAATATGTGAAGTGCGTGCGCAGTAGCTGCCATGTATAAGCCTTTTTAATATCATTTGATAAACACGCGTATTATAGCGGATCATGAGTTAACTATTTTAATATAATCTTTCAGACATAACAAAGCCCCAACGCTTTCGAATCAGGGCTTTTGAAGCATTTATAAACTAAACGTTAACAACTACATCAAATGATAATAGTAAAGTCTACTCAGTTAAATAAACCTTGGCGCTTTAGGGTGATCATTTCTGCGTGTAATATACAAAATACAATCGCCTTGTCCTTTTTGCTTAAACTTACGTACTGCCCCTATTGGTGTAGTAAAAGTATCACCTTTTGCTATCTAGATGAGAAGTTCATCGAATTTCAGGCACAAAAAAACCGACTTTAAAAGTCGGCTTGTTTGTTATAGCCCTTTAAAAAAAGGAGAAAAGAATGGTACCAGCGGTCGGACTCGAACCGACACGTCTTTCGACAGGGGATTTTGAATCACCTACAGTAAAATGATTTTTCATTAATTAACATTGACATAGAGCAAAGTCACACCATACTATACAATAAACTATACAACTATTGATGATTTTGACCGATATGGATAAGAATAAGGACTACATACCTTTAGCTGATGGATTAGCCATTTATAAACAGAGGCAATCAAAAAATTGGTATATCTATTTGTGGGACAAAGAAAGCAAAGAACCTATCCGAAGATCATTAAGAATTTCAGATAAGATTAAAGCTGAACATGAAGCTCGATTTTTACAAATGGCTCATGAGCGAGACCTTGAAGGCTCTATTCTTTCAAAACCATCTAAATTAGTTAAGTCTGTTGTTAAAAAACTGACTGATGAGCTTGAGTGTGAACGTGATAAATTAAAAATATCTTATAAAAAAAACAAATCAAAAAATAAAAAAAACTTAAGTTCAGATAATAAATATAAAGAGTACAGTCGCACAATTAATATCTATAATTCATTTTCAGAAAAGTTGGCAAACATTAACGTTAAAGAGTTGGATTATGTACACCTTAAACTTTTTTATGATGAATATAATGGCAAAATTTGTAAGACTCAAATTACGTATATGAATCTTGCTGTTAAAACAATATTAGAGTATTGCTTAACACAAAGGTTAATTAAAAGCCTTCCTCAACTCCCAAAGATAAAATCTAAAACAGGTAAAACTAACAAGTATTTTACTCAAACTGATTACAACACAATTGTAAATAAAATACTCAATAAAAGCCCAAAAAACAAAATTGCAAAAGAAAACAATCAATTACTATTACAAGCATTTAAATTTGTAACGGAAACAGGTATTCGTCCAGGAAACGAGTTAATAAAGATCCAATGTTCAGACTTATCTGTCGAAAAAATTCAAAACAGAAAATATTGGATTCTACAGATAAAAGGCGGTAAACGTGCTGAAAAAGATGGGGTTAGAAGAAAGATAGTCATTAGTGAAAAAGCTGTGTCTTACTTAAAATCTATAATATTAAATTTTAATAACGAACTAGCTTCTAGTATGTCTGAGTCATTTTTTCTAAGCCATATCAAACAAAATAAAGATCAATACTTGTTTTCAAGAAAGAACGGACATACGCCAGACTATACAACGTTGTTTGGGAACTTGCGTAATGAAATTATCGATGAACTACTTGAAAAAGAGTTAGTGATGTATAGCTGTCGCCATACTTTTATCACTAACCAGCTAAAACGTGATGCGAATATCAACGTAGTAGCCAAGCATTGTGGTACTAGCACTGATATGATCAATAAACACTATAATCATTTATTATCAATGATGAAACCAAATGAACTTTTAGAAAATATCTACTCTGTAGATGATGAAGTTAAATATGCACCAATTACAGATGATATGATGTTAAAGGTTGGGGTCAATACTCGTGAAGAATATATTAAATATATAAATAAAATGGTTGATGAATACGAAAGTAATGAACCAGAACTTGATGAAGATTGGATGAATAAGCAAAGTGAATTACTTACTTAAGTTCTAACATACTCTAATCGACTGCAACTAAATAACGATTAAAATATGCATAAAAATTAACCACTTGTTGTCAGGTATTTTTACACTTTTAAATATTAACAAAAATATTATCGGACTAAAGATTAAAAACTCTGCGACTGCGTTGACTTGAACCGCATTAATTATAACTGGAATACTATTTGCTTATTAACGACAAACCTATCTGAAACTTTTTAATAAATAAGGGAATATATCAATGAAAAAACTCGTTAATGCTTTTGCTATTGTCGCTTCTTTTGCATTTTCATCTATCGCTAATGCTGGATTAATCAACTCTTTTGATGACAGTTATTTAGATTCTTTAGTTACTGGTGGTAGCACCGTAACTCAGTTATTAAGTAACTCAAATTCAATCGATTACACTTTCAAAGATAATTTTATGGTAATTGATGTGAATTACTCAAACCTTAATTACTTAGTGTATGAGTTTTCTGTGATTCATGAAGATGGATTAGATGGTACATTTTTAAGTAATTTGTATCTTCCTACTGGTTACACCGATGCTTTATTTCTCCCTGTGGAAGAGCTTTTAGAGGTGGTATTTCAGTTTGGTAAAGCCGATGGTTTTAAATTTGCACTTGAAATTGATAGTTCATTAGATTTCTTAGGTGTTGATATTGGAAACCCAAATGTTGGTGATTTTGCTTTCATTTTGTCTGATGATTTCCAAACAAATGAAAATATAGCTTTTGGAAACCCTTTGATCGGTGTGGCAAGAGTTGATGCTACTGTTCCAGAACCGTCAACATTAGCAATTTTTGCTTTAGGCATGTTCGGTTTAGCTAGCAGAAAATTTAATAACAAAAATTAAATTGGATAAAAATTAAAGGGTTTTTAGCCATATAAAAATTTTAATTTTTTTGACTTTAAATCCTTTTTAATTCGTAACGCATTCTGCTGAAATTTATTTCTTACTCTAACGTCTTTTTTTCTCATTATCTTTTGTTTTTTTCTTTCTTTGATTCCATCAAAGCGCGCGCATCTACGTAGTAG
>NZ_JACGWF010000058.1:0-25432 GCF_014077595.1 Colwellia sp. 6M3
ATTTAATAATATAGATATAAAAATCCATAGTTTTGCTGCCTGTATTCATGAGTTTAATTTATCAAAACGAACACAGACAAAAGAGTCTTACCTCAAAGAAAACAAAAAAGTTTTAGCGCCTGGTTTAATTGACAGTATTGAGTGCGACTTATCAATGAGTTTAGTTCTTCTAGTTTCAGTGCAAAAAAAATTACACCCGAAAGCCTTGCTGAATTCATTACCAACTAAATTATGTGGGGGGAGTGTAAACTTAAACTTTAAAGATCTGTCTAATTTTGCTCATTTTGAAAGTTTTAACGTCGCTATAAAATCAATTTCGAACAAGTACGGAAAATGGCTAGCCCCTCATGAGAGCGAAAAAAACCAATTAAATCAATTTTTAAATACCTTTCAAACGGGGGATTTTGTTTTAGTGTGTTCAGGTTACTTATTTTTAGAAAAACCAGCTGATAAGCATGGCGTTTTAGACAATCTTAAACACTCATTTTCTGAGAGTATGTTGAGCTGCGCAAAACTAACTAAACACATTTATAGCCAAAGTCATGAAAGACTTTTTTGGTCATATAACTATACTAATAGAAGCATATTTCTAGCGGGAAAAATGAGGGGAAAACTTTGAAATTACCTAACAGATTAACTTATACACGTTCAATTTCTCCAAGTATAGGTGTATTTCTATCGGTTAATGCAGATGGAAATATGGTTCCATTAAATATAAAAACGGTCAAAGTGTTAGGGCAGAAATCAAGTGCTTCGGAAGCGTTTGATAAAAAAGCAGCGATTAAAGGAAGCACTACACACGCAAAATTAGCTGAAGGTAACCCTCATACTGTTGAATATTGTCATGTGCCTTTTGAATGTAATACTTTACTGTGTAAATTTTCCTTGCGGGTAAACGCAAACTCTATTCAACCTTCTAATTGTAATGATAATGAGGTATATGCTTCACTTCGACTATTATCTGAAGCATATGAAAATTCCGGTGGATATAAGTATTTGGCTGAACGGTATGTCGAAAATTTATTTAAAGGAACGTGGCTGTGGAGAAATTCAGATGCTTTAAATATTAATATAAAAATCACGACTCAAAGAGATTTAGACGTTATATCTGAAAATATTACGCTTAATAAATATGACGAAAGTTATCCTAAAAATCTAGTTGGTTATAATGAATTGATAGAACAGTTTACCCAAGCGCTTTGTGATCCTAAGTCATGCTTATTCCTCGAAGTTGAAGCTCAAATTACGCCGTCGTTTATGCAAGAAATTTTCCCAAGCCAAGCATTTACTGAAAAAAATTCTGATGTAGGTCGAGTTTATCAGAATACAAAAATTGATGGAAAAAGAGCGGCTATTTTAGGTTCATATAAAATTGGGGCAGCTTTAGCTTTAATCGATGATTGGTATTCCGATGCGGATGAAAAAATTAGAGTTGGGGCTTTTGGCGTTATGAAGAATAAAAACACAAGTGTAAGGCATCCAGACACAAAAGAAGACTTATACTCTTTACTAATGGATACCGAAAATATAACAAAAGACCTAAATAGTAATAAAGATATAAAGCCTAACAACAAAGCTCATTTCGTTATCGCAAACCTTATTAAGGGTGGCCTGTTTCAATTAGGGAGATAATGATGAAAAGGTTTTATTTTATAATATCTTTTTTGGGGGATGATATTAACGAGGCGCTCCTCGTTGGTAGGTGCTTAAAGATATTACACGGTTTTTATCATCGCCAAAATATTGTTGATGTTGGAGTATCCTTCCCTGATTGGAGTAATACTTCAATAGGTAAGCGTATAGCATTTGTGTCGATTAATGAAAGCTCTTTAAAGTTCTTAAAAGCACAAAAGTACTTTGTTGAAATGGAAGAAATGAATTACTTTTTAATTAGCAAAGTTAATGAATGTATTTTAGAGCCTCAACATTCTGCTATTTTTAGCCGTAACCAAAAAATTGATGAATTAACTATAGCTGCTCAAAAGCGAAAATTATGCAGACTAATAAAACGAGCAGAAAAACGAGGTGAAGTTTATCAACCGAAAAGGGAGGAGCCTTTCGAAGCAATAATCCCTTTCTGTCATAAAATACCGGCAAGTAGCCATGGAAACCAAAATGATTTCGAATTAAATATTGAAAAAAAAGTGTTTAGTGAAGCGAATACAAGCACATTCAACTCTTATGGGTTATCAACAAATCTTAAAATAATGAATCCAGTGCCTATTATTTTTGATGACACGTAAGTAGCTGATATAAAACAATAAGTTGATTGGTGGTTGTTTTTAGGTGTTTTATTAATATATAACCTAAGTTATTGTTAATTATTAATATCTATAAATTTAATTATAGTGTCCTGCCGCATAGGCAGCTTATAAATTCAATACTGTGCAGTGAATAGAGTATTACATGTGTCCTGCCGCATAGGCAGCTTATAAAATACGACTGATGAACAGATTGATCGTTGACCAGTGTCCTGCCGCATAGGCAGCTTATAAATTAATGATGGGAAGTACATGGATAATTACATCAGTTGTGCTACCTAATGACATCTACTTCGACCACTGAATAACATTAGGTTTACCATTAATAAATTAAGATCACTTTGTGCGCTAATCGGAAGCTTCAAGTGAATAATTTAATACTTCGGCAATTAGCCATAAGCTGACCTTAGGTTTATACCTGTACTTGAAACTTGTTAGCCTAAAACTGCCACATATAATTTAAATATGTCTATTAATTTACACCTAAAATCTTATTCAATACTTTTCGTACAATTATCTACCCAATCTTAAAAGCGGACATTAGAATCAACTAAGCTCCACATAAAATTAGAGTAATAAATCTAAGGCGCTTTCGCCCCCAAAGCTTGGTAGGAAATTATTTTTAGACCATATACTCTAAGGAGTTAACGCCCCATTTATAGCTTCTATTGTGATGTATAGACAATAGAAGTTATATCACACCCTGAGCCTGAGATAGAGTTAACTGTCACTATTGCCACATGCTGTTTACTGACTATCCTCATATATGAAAAAGAAACCACAGTAACGACTTTTTCAGGCTAAAAGCTGATTTAAATAGAGCTAATGAAGTGGCCAAATTGTATGCTTACAACTCAAATAAAACATCACTACGGATTATATATTTAACTCCCTCACTAATCGGCACTGAACTGTGTATGCAATGTAAAGGATGCATGCCATGCGGAAAGCACAATATACTGCCGGCAGGGGTTCGAATGTCAACATGACTAACCTTATCCCCCGCTGTTGCCGGTTTAGTAGGATCATCAGCATTGACCATGAAACGTGTTTCACCACCTTCGAAGTCTTCACTTAATAGTATTAAAAAGGTCATTTGGCTATAGCGATCAGGATAAGCATTAGCGACTAGCTCATTATTAATAATACGACTACCCGGCCAAGAACCATCAGAATGCGGTTTAAAATAATCATCAGGATTATAACGATAAAACCGAAAACGCGCATTGATACCCAACGCTTTACTGCCTGAAAAAATAGCTTGTCGGTCATCCATTAAATGCGAAATGCGTTGCCAAATAATCCCATCAGTTTGTTCATCAACAATCCAAGTCAAGCTGTCGTTATGTCGCACACTTCGTGGTAAAGAAACAGCGGCATCGGGTAAAAAGCCTAACTCCTCACTAATATTAATTAGCCTTTCACATTCATCTTTGTCCAATACATTTAGTAACTGAAATGCACCAGACACCTGCACCAAGTCGTGTCGTTTAATATCACTGACATCATAATGTTCATCTAAGTGTGCAGCATTCACATGGCGGTTGCCCCATGCAGGTAAAGCGGGATGCTCTGCACCGGGTTCTAAAGCAGCGACAAAAAAGTCAGCAACTGTATCTGTTTTTGTATTCATTGTTTACTCCATTAAATACGGACTTATTTACTGATGACGCGTACCTGCGCAAACTGACGATGTCCAGCAGCAGTACCATGAAAACCAAAACCACTTTGTTTTGCACCGACCCAAGGTCCAATGCCGCCAGCACCTTGGTTGATTCCTACCATGCCAGCTTCCATTTGTTGCGCAACTTTATCTGCCCCAGCGCCTCCAAAAATTACAGCACCTAAGCCGTAAGCACTGGCATTGGCACGTTCAACCGCTTCAGATAATTGCTTAAAACGACTTATGGCAACAACGGGACCAAAGGTTTCATCTTTCTCTAGCAGCATATCGGGCGTGATATTTGTCACGACTGTAGGCTGTATAAAAGGTAGTTCATAATGATGCGTTCCTAATAAGAATGTTGCACCTTTAACATGAGCATCTTTTAGTTGAGATAGTACATGTTCATGTTGCTTAGGGTTAACAATAGGTCCAATGTTTGCATTGCTTTGATCCCAAGCACCCGCACGATATCGACGAGCTAAAGCGACAACTTTTTGCTCAAACTCATCAGCTATACGTTCATCAACATAAATGCGCTCGGTAGAGGTACACATTTGCCCCGTATTTTCAAAAGAGCTTGCCACCGCAAACTGAACTGCCTCATCGATATCAGCACTTGCCATTACGATAAGAGGGTCATTACCTCCTAACTCCATGACTAAACGTTTTAGTCCTGATGCCGCACTGGCCATAATATGTTTGCCTGCAGCTAATGAGCCGGTGAACGCAACCATATTGATCTCGCTATTAACTAACGCCTTACCGGTTTCTGCATCACCCTGTGCAATTTGTAACACTCCTTCAGGTAACACTTTATTTAAGGTTTTAACAAAAAGTTCGGCAACCAGAGGCGTTTCTTCAGACGGCTTTAACACCACACTATTACCAGCAACCAGTGCAGGCAATAATAAGTTATTCGCCATAGCCAAAGGGTAATTCCAAGGTGAAATAACAGCAACAACACCTAATGGTCGATATTGCATTTCAGCATTAGGTCCCATTGATTCAGTCTTTAACGCTTGCGCTATTTCCTGTGTAAAATAAGCGGGATTTTGAACGGTTCCAGCCACTTCATAACTTGCTCTACGGTAATCTTTACCCATTTCTTTACTGATCAATAATGCTAGCTGATCTTCTATTGCAGTAAGACACTCATAAGCCTGAACGACTATTTGTTGACGCTCATCAAGCGACAATGCTGCCCAAGATTTTTGCGCCTGCTTTGCACGTAAAACAATCGCTGGAATATCTGCAGGCTCAGCAATAGATACATCACCCAAAGGCGCTCGATTAATTGGGTCATAGGAGGTAAGTGTTGGCATGAAAGGTTTCCTAAAATTACATTACTGTAATCTGTTAATTTTCTGTTCTAAATTTGATGTATGAGATTTAAGCCATCAGAATTTATCAATTAATGACAAAATAGAAGCACGATGATGTCATGCGGTTATATCATCGTGTCTCATTATTTTTACGCGGTTTTATACGAGTGCATCTGGCCCAACACGTACAACTAACTTGCCGAAATTTTCACCTTGTAATAAACCAATAAAAGCATTTACTGCGTTCTCAAGGCCTTCAACTCTATGCTCTTTGTACTTTATTTCATCCGCATTTAGCCATTTAGACATTTGCTGACTAAATTCAGGGTAACAATGACCATAATCATCAAACACAATGAAACCCTGCATTTTAATGCGCTTAGTCAATAGTGTGCCCACTAACAAAGACAATCTGTCCGGTCCACTGGGTAATTCGGTTGCGTTATACTGAGAAATTAGTCCACATACAGGAACGCGCGCACAGCTATTCAGTAATGGCATAACAGCGTCAAACACTTTACCGCCAACATTTTCAAAATATACATCAATGCCTGATGGACAAACCGCCGCTAATTGCTCAGCTAAATTTTCACTTTTATGATCAAGGCAATAATCAAAACCTAAGATTTCAACCGCATAGTTACATTTGGTATCGCCACCAGCAATGCCTATCACTGTACAGCCTTTTAATTTGGCAATTTGACCCACTAGGCTACCTACAGCACCTGTTGCCGCCGCAACAACGACCGTTTCGCCCGCTTTTGGCTGACCAATATCAAGCAAACCCATGTAAGCTGTTAACCCTGGCATACCTAATACACCTAAAGCATGCGAGTGGTTAGCCATGTTGTTATCAAGCTTCAACAATTCGCTACCATTGATAACGCTATAATCTTGCCAACCACCAAAAGCGACAACCCAATCACCTATGTTATAATCGCTATGGTTTGACTCTTCTACGCGACAAACACTACCACCGACCATGACTTCATTTAAAGCAACAGGGTCTGCATAAGATTTAGCATCATTCATTCGCCCACGCATATAAGGGTCGAGTGAAAGAAAAACAGTTCGAAGTAATACTTCACCGGCTTTAGGTGTTGGTTTTTCGCTATTTACCAGCGTAAAGTTTTCAGCTGTTGGTGCGCCAAAAGGTCTAGATGCCAAAACCATTTGGCGATTTATATCAGTTCTTTGAGTCATGTTCATTCCTATTAAGAAAGAGCTAATGTAAAGAGATAGTGTTGAGAGGTATTAAAAAAGTCTGCGTGTGAACCTTTTAAAGTGATGCACACGCCACTTTTGCCTGTCTTAATCATTACAATGCTTGAGTTAAAATTTCACGGCTTATTGCTAAGGTAATATCGTTATTTTCGCCCAATGCCGTCATACCATGTTTCTCTAATCGTTCAATCAGTAAGTCGATATCTTTGCTACCAAGATCTACGTGAGATAAACGTGTTGGTACTTGCATTGTTTCGAAGAACTCTTCAGTTAAACGGATCGCTTGGTCAATACGTGCGTTGTCATCACCATCAGTTATTTGCCAAACGCGTGTCGCATATTGTAGTAACTTTTCACATTTTTGCTCTTTACGAACTTTCATTACCGCAGGCAATACAATAGATAGGGTACGTGCATGGTCGATACCAAAAGCACCGGTAAGTTCATGACCTATCATATGCGTTGACCAATCTTGTGGAACGCCTGCGCCGATAAGACCATTTAACGCCATGGTTGCCGACCACATAATATTGGCTCGAACTTCTAAGTTTTCTTTAGTCTCAGGTAATAACGCTTTTGGTCCTTCTTCAATTAAGGTCTGCATTAAACCTTCACTGAAACGGTCTTGCACTTTGCCATTAACGCTGTAAGTTAGATACTGCTCGATGGCATGAATAAAGGCATCAACGACGCCATTACTGATTTGACGATCCGATAATGACAATGTCACGCTAGGGTCTAACACCGCAAATAATGGACAAAGCAAAGGACTCTTGAAAGGTAGTTTATTACCATCACGTGTTACCACTGCGTTGCCATTACTTTCAGAGCCTGTTGCAGGCAAGGTTAATATCGCGCCAATAGGTAATGCTTTTGTGACGGCTTGCTGTTTAGCAAGAATATCCCAAGCATCGTCACCTTCATAAAGTGCAGCTGCGGCAATAAATTTAGCGCCATCAACAACGGAGCCGCCACCAACAGCAAGTAAATAATCAATGTTTTCCGCTTTAATTATTTCTTGCGCTTTCATCAAGGTGTCATAGGTTGGATTTGGTTCGATACCTGAAAACTCAAACCAAGTATGTTCTATAAGTGCATCACTCACTTGTTGATAGACGCCATTAACTTTAATTGAACCACCGCCATAAACCAATAATACTCGTGCGTCTAAAGGGATTTCTTTGGAAATAGCGGCAATTTGCCCTTCACCAAAATGAATACGGGTTGGGTTTTTAAAACTGAAATTTAACATTGTTATATCCTAAAACTTTTCAAAAAAGTAATTTATAAATACGTTGGTCTAAGCAGAAAATTGAGCGTTTTATCTGTTAATTAAATAATGCTTAATGTCACGTCAATGTTGCCGCGTGTTGCGTTTGAGTATGGGCAGACTTTATGTGCTTGCTCTACCATAGTCTGTGCTTTGTCTTTATCCATATCGCCTAATGAAACCGCAAGTTTCACTGCTATACCAAAACCGCCTTCAACTGCACCAATAGCGACTTCCGAGTTAATATAAGTCTCTCTAGGTAAACTGATTTTTTCTTGACCCGCGACAAATTTTAGCGCACCGATAAAACAAGCTGCATAACCCGCAGCAAATAGCTGTTCAGGATTAGTACCTTGCCCGTCATCGCCCCCTAAACCTTTGGGTGTTGACAATGTAACGTCTAAACGGCCGTCGTCAGATTTTGCAGTACCTTCACGACCACCAGTGGCTGTTGCTTTTGCGGTATACGCTATGTTTTGTAATTTTTTCATAATAAATTCCAGTATATTTTTGTTGAGTAAATAGTTAGTTTAAGCACCAGTTAATGACTAATTAATCCATGCCCCGTTTTTATAAAAACGGCTTATAAAGCGTACACAGGGTAATCGGTATAACCTTTATCAGTGCCGCCATACATGCTTGTTGGATCAACGTCGTTTAACGACCATTCGTTCTTAATACGCTCTGGTAAGTCAGGGTTAGCGATAAATGGACGGCCAAAGCCAAAAATATCACCATTGCCTTCAGTTAAAACTCTTAATGCTTTTTCAGGCGTATATTTACCGGCATACATCACTAAACCGTCAAAGGTTTTTCTTACCGCCTTGTAGAATTCTTCAGGTAAATCAGGCGCATTATCCCAATCCGCTTCAGCAAGTGATAAATAAGCGATACCAATATCATTTAGCGTTTTAATGGCTGCAATATAGGTTGCATGCGGATCGCTTTCTACTAAACCTAAATAAACCCGCACTTCATCAGTACTTTCAAATAATGGCGCAAACCTTACGCCTACTTTGTCAGCCCCCATAACGTCAGCAACGGCTTGCGTTATTTCCTTTAAAAATCGTAAGCGATTCTCTAAGCTACCACCATATTTATCAGTTCTATCGTTGGTATGTTCAGAAATAAATTGATTCACCAGATAACCATTAGCACAATGTAATTCAACACCATCAAAGCCGGCTTCTTTAGCATTTACCGCAGCTTGTTTGTACATTTGTACCAGCTCCTCAACTTCAAGAGTTGATAATGCCCGAGGCTCACTTGGATCAGCTAATGCGCCTTGCTGTGGGGCAGTTTCGATAAAAACTTTAACCGCATCAGCTTTCAATGCAGATGGGCCAACAGGTGCTTCTTGGTTTGGTTGTAATGATGTATGAGAAACACGACCAACATGCCACAATTGACAAAAAATAATGCTACCCGCATCGTGTACTGCTTGTGTTACCTGTTTCCACCCTTGAACTTGCTCTGCACTATGAATACCGGGTGTCCACGCATAACCTTGCCCTCTTGGTTCAATTTGAGTGCCTTCAGTGACCATAAAGCCAGCGCCAGCACGTTGCGCATAGTAATTAGCCATCAACTGATTAGGAATATTGCCCGGTTGAGAACTTCTAGAACGTGTCAATGGCGGAAGTACAATACGATTTTTAAGGGTATAAGGGCCAAGTTCTGTGGTTTTAAATAAAGTTGAAAATGTCATGCGTTACTACTCCAAAATAAAATTAATATAATCGTAGCGGTGATTAATAAATGAGTTCCAATGCTGTCACCGTTTTTCAACATTACTAGCACCACTAAGTGCTTAATTTATAAATTTTTTGTGCTATTTGTTAGGTACGTGGCTAGAGTTTGGTATTTACACATAGCCTATTGTTAATATGATTTCAGTTAATTTATTTGTTGAATAACAAAATAGTTCTCACCTCAATACTGACGCGACTTTGCGCGTTTTCAGCCACCGAAGGCAGTGAGAAAGCACTATGCGGAGTTCTATTAACTGCATTGCTTTTGTCGCTATCAAATACTTTAAAATTAAGTTGTTCTTTCGATGTCATTCGAGAGAAATAAAACCAACGATTGTTTTGGTTATAACTAAAACCTTCAATTTCCCCAACACGATCAGGATATGCAACCTGAAGCAAATGTGATTGCTCTGAAGTAACACTGCGCATATCCGCAAATGCAAGTGGGCTGTCTAACACCACATCAACTAGCGGTATCCAAGTATTAATAAATTGATAGCGATGATAGTCACTCGCCTTTAAGCCCTGTTTTTCAAGTTCAATATGTAAACGATATTGTGCAGAGCTAGCGACATAATCGTTGTGTACCGTATGAATAGGAGAGCGTTTTTCAGCGCGATGAAGCTTGTCTTCAACCGAACGAATTGTATGGTCGAATACCACGCCTTTGCTGGCATTGGTTAAGCCCATAAGATGTTTGATGATTTGCGGATAAAGTTCAGTGCTAACCATAGCGTCATCAAAATAATCAGCCATATGATATTTATTGGCAACTAAACCAAAACCATCTTCTTTCAGTGTCGCAGTTTTTGCTAATAAACGAGCATCCGTAATTTCAACCACGCGTTTATCCACTTGTTCGGTAAGAGTGTCGGCACTTTTTTTGCTTGTTGATAAATCAAACGTCGCTTGAATATTTGGCTTGATATAATTGATTTCAGCTGCAATGGTCGGCTGATTTTGATTTGCGGCATTCAATAACATAATAAGGTCCAATTAAGCTCAATAAATAACGAATTAACTTGATGGGATGTATGCTAATCTTCCTTTCATACAAATGAAAACAATATAAATTTGTTGGAGATACAAAAATGAGTGGTATCAATCGACTAGACATTAAACAACTGCGCGTATTACAGCTATTACTTCAGGAAAGAAATTTGTCAAAAGTTGCTCATATTATGGGCTTAACTCAACAAGCGATTAGTGAGCAATTGAAAAAAATTAGACATACCTTTGATGATGAAATGTTTATACGCACCAGTAATGGCGTAATTCCAACGCAAGTTGCAGAAAAGATGGAACATCGGGTAAATCAGATATTGGCGGATATCGACAACTTAATTACCGGCGAAAAATTTAACCCTGCTGAGCTTTCAGGAATATTACAAATAAGTTCATCAGACTATGCGCTAGTCACCATTCTTCCAATGTTATTAACGCAAGTGAATGCGTTAGCACCAAACCTAAAAGTGATCATCAGGGATTTTGAGTCGGATAATTTAAACCAACTGATGGTGACGGGTGAACTTGATCTTGTGTTTACTTTTCCTGAATTTATTCCTGAAAACTACCCAAACAAGCGTTTATTTGAAGACCATCATGTATGCGTAACAGGTAATAATTCAATTTATCGCGGGAAAAAATATAGCTTGTTAGAACTAGCACAGCTGCCACAGATTGTTATCTCACCTTCAAGACCTAATTTAAAAGGCTCACATGACTCTTGGTTTGCTAAACAAGGAATAAAAAGACATATACTCATGTCCGTGCCTAGTTTCTCTGCTGCATCAACCATTATTGAAGCGACCAACACCATTGCATTTTTACCATCGAGACTATTACCAGATCCTAAGTTAGTTGCGATAGAAATTGAACAAAACCCACCAAAATTTGACGTTATTGTTGCCTGGCATCAACGCTCAAATAATAATCCGTTACACCTGTGGTTATTGGGCTTACTGGATAATATCTTCTGCTCTGCTGAATAAATAGATAAACAGAAATTTAAGACTCTATACTATTAGCTTGACTCATTAATTATGAACATCAAATATCCATTTGACCTTTCAATAATATTAAGTTTTGAAAGGTTTTTTTATATATCCAGAGAATGTAAAATTAAAAGTTCGTATCAAGGAATTATTGTAAATATTAGTAAATATTCAATTAACTCCGGAGTAGTCTTCAGGCTCGTCTCAATCAGTAAAGGCTCGAACTATATAAAGTTAGTATCGCGAAATAGTAGCTATATAACTTTTGTTAACCCTTACCAAAAAAAGCAGATAGTGTGTAAATCAAACCTACACTCTAAGGTTACGTTTAATAACTTAAATAAAACTGTCAATTATGATTTTTTTGTCACACTGAATTTACAGTTAAGCTGAAGTCTTGGAAACTTATGGGGTAAATTTTTTTAGGATATATACTCTATGGCGTAATCGCCCCGAAATGCGCCTTCTAAAATCAATGTTCGCTTTGCGAAAATTCAAGATTAAAGGCCTGGCGCCATGGTTCTTATTTTTGTAAGTTGGCTAATAGCTTTTCACAGCTTGCTTTGAGTTGCTGTAATTCAGCCACTTGAAGTTGGCTTTTACAGAAAATAGCTTCTGGTACTGATTCAGCCTGACTTTTTAACTGTTGGCCTTGAGTGGTTAAAAATACCAATCTAACACGCTCATCTTCATCACTACGTTCGCGCGTTATAAAGCCTTTTACTTCTAAACGTTTTAGTAAAGGGGTTAATGTACCTGAGTCGAGATGTAAGTCATGGCCAAGATCCTTCACGTTAATACCATTTTTCTCCCAAATTACCATCATGGTTAAATATTGAGAATAAGTCAGATCGAGTGCGCTCAGTAGCGGACGATAAGAACGAATTAACGCATTTGAAGCGCTATAAAGTGAAAAGCACACTTGATTCTTTAATAATAACTGAGGCGTTTCTGCTTCATTTTGATCGCATGCTGTTGTTGATGAGCTCATATTATACCTCTGACTAAAAAGATTGTGCACAATATACTTGTATTTTGCTTTTTAATCGAGCTATAATCCCATAAATCAAATTGCTCACAACCTAATTGCGGGCAATTATATTAAATACCTACTAATTAAACATGTTCAAAAGGAAATCATTATGACAACCCTATATACAACAACAGCAACGGCTTCTGCAGGACGTAACGGACAAGTAAGCACAGATGATAATATACTCGACCTTGCACTAAGTTACCCAAAAGAGATGGGGGGAACGGGCGCAGCAACAAACCCTGAACAGTTATTTGCAGCGGGTTACGCTGCTTGTTTTTCAAATGCCATTTTACATGTAGCGGGAGGGCAAAAATTAAAATTAGCGACAGCACCTGTCTCTGCAGAAGTGGGTATTGGTCCTAATGAAGCGGGTGGTTTTGCATTAAGCGTTTCATTAGCGGTAACGTTAGAACTGGATGATGAGCAAGCAATCGCATTGGTTAAAACTGCACATCAAGTCTGCCCATACTCAAATGCCGTTAATGGTAATATTGATGTGAAACTGACCGTCAATGGCGCTGCATTATAATTCGCTTTATTTAGATAGTCATTAGACAGTAACAAACAAGGATTGAAAAATGAACACTCTCTTATTAACGGTTGGACGTGTTTTACTCGCATTCTATTTTCTGGTTCCCGGTATCATGAAATTTGTATCTTGGGATATGCATATACAGCTAATGGAAAAACACAATATGCCATTTGTCCCTGTGTTATTAGCATTGGCGGGAATCTTCCAAATAGTCGCTGCTTTGATGCTTATTGCAAATCGACTTACCGGAATCGTCGCATTGTTATTAGCAGGCTTGGTGTTAGTCATTAATATTTCGTTGCATGATTTTTGGAATTTTTCGGGTCTAGATGCCGCACATGAAATGCAAAATTTCATTAAGAACTTAGGCATTTTTGCGGGAATATTGGTACTTTCTGGTCATTCCCTGCCGGCATTTTTACAAAAAGAAAAGTAATGTTTTTAATTTTCATGAAGTTTATGAGCAATGTAGTTGCTTAATAGTTAACGATTCCAAAAAAACGAATCTATATGATTCGTTTTTTATGGCTTCTTATAAATAATGATTGCGAGTAATGCGTCTATTTTACCTCGGTATTTAGCCCCCTGTTGACAGTGTTGTAGCTAAGAGATTTTAGCTACCAATTTAGGAAAAATTATTCATATTTTCTAAGGAACTAAGTGCCCAGAAGCGCCATAGAATTCAATACTAAAAATCATATTAATCTAATGTCCGCTTTGGTATTTTCTAATCAAATTAGAATTTTTGACTTTATAGATTCCTGATGAAATTTGAACAATTCTATTATCTAACGCAGGGCTGATTTTCATCGGTTCAAATGGCGCTAGATAAGCCAAGGCTAAGGTCTTCTTTCGTATCTAAGTGAACATTAATATGACTATTTTTGAAGCCTTATTTAGGTCTGCAAAGTGGCTTGAGTTCAATCGGTGGATCAGGGTCGTAAACTTATCGTTTTTATATAAAAATTCACATTCATTCACAATTGATATTGTACCGAAAATTTTTGCACGGAATTAGATCTCAAATCCCCAAAGGGGACATTGAATCATGTAAGTTATAAATAAATTTAGAGTATTAATCCTATGGTGATTTCGCCACCAGAGCGAGATAGAAACTATAAGTTAGTGGCCAAAATCACTTGGCCACTACATAGTTATTTATTACTTTTCGGGGGGATTACCTTTGTATCTTAAAAAATTTGAGAGTAAATTTTTAAGCAGAGCAGCGAGTAAGTTCAAGTAATTCATCTCAGCACGTCTGCTCTCGAATACTTACCCTTTTATTTGTTCTTCCAATCGTTTTTTCTTTGCTTCGATCTTGGCAAACCAAATCAGAGGAATAATAATAAATGCAGTACCGATTGTCATGCTCAGATCTGGAATTTCATCAAACCACAATATGCCCACTGCAACTGCACCTAACAGGCCACTGTATTCGGCGCTGGCAATTTTACTGGCTTCAACAGCGCGGTACACCAGCACGCATATACCAGCATAAATTAAGATGAAAGTAGTGGACCCCGTAGCTGTTAGCATAGAAGCCCAATGCCAAGGTTTGTCTTCCCATAACGTTAACCCAAGCGCTGCTGGGACGCCAACGAGGTTGGTTAGCAGTAAAACTTGAAAGACATTATGATGTTTGGGCAATTTACGAATCAATATATTATTCATCGCCATCGTTAATGCTACGATCAGCGCGGCAATCGCTGCCCAGTTAATGTGTGTCGGCTTAACCACTATGAGCACGCCGATAAAGCCCAAAATTGCCACTGCAATTGAATGACGTGTTAGCTTTTCTTGAAAAAATATCATCGCTAGTGGCAGCATAAGTAAAGGTGCCGCATAGAAAATGGCATTAGCGGTGGCTAATGGCATAGCGTTGAGGGCTATAACCATAAATATAGCGCCAAATAACCAAATGTGGCCGCGTAGGACGTGCCACTTTAGACCATCGAACAGGCCATTTTTTTTACTGAAGAGGCAAAATGGTAGTAAAATTAACACTGCGCTTAATTGACGAAAAAAAACAAACTGATATACCGCACCATCTGCTGACAGCGTTTTTATCAAGGCATCTGAAAATACAGCAATCATATTGCCAATAATAAGTAACGTCATTGCTAATCCGACAGATATTTTTGGCATTTTATTTTTCCTACTACATTATAAAAAGTTTCAATTGAGATCAATCAACAATCCCTCGTCAGCTAAATGCTGAGATGGTTAGCATATTCCAATCCGTATCATGATGTATAATGATTAAAATACCATTAGCATGAGCTGAACTAATAATGAAATTACCTCCTTTACGTGCTCTGCAATGTTTTGAAGCAGTTGCGCGCATGAACAGCTTTTCAAAAGCAGCTGAATATCTTAATGTCACCCAGAGTGCCGTCAGTCATCAGGTCAGAGTACTGGAAGAGTACTTAGGTGAAAGTATGTTTAGCCGCCAGGGCCGTGTTTTTTCGTTGACTGAGGTCGGTGAGCGTTATTTTGAAGAGGTCAGCAGCTCATTGGCTAACCTCTCAAATGCCAGTCAGCTTATTCGGCATGGTAAATCCGGCAACATTCGTTTGGCGTTATACAGCTCTTTAGCGGTGAAATGGTTAATACCGAGGTTGGCGGATTTTCGCAAACAATACCCTGAAATAGATTTAACACTAAATATGGTAGCTGAGGAACCGGATTGCAACGATCAAGTCGCCGATTGTTTTATTACCGTGAATCCACCGAAACGTAACTTCGTCAATCACTTTCTCTATACTGAAAAACTCTATCCTGTTTGTGGGAAAAAGCTTTGGCAGCAGATCAGAGATAAACCTCTTCCCGAGACACTATGGCAGCAGCCATTGTTATCAGTAAAATATTCAGATTCGAATGAACACCTTGGTGAAGACTGGTTGCGTTGGTGTAAACGTGGCGGTTTTGAGTTACCTGAAGAGGTAAAAACAAGTCATTTTAGTCATGTATTACTTGCCGCTGAGGCGGCCCGCTATGATCTAGGGATCGCCCTCATTGATAATTACTTAATGACAGATCAAGACCGCCAGCATAACTTTGTCCGTATCCCAATGCATGAGCTTCTTACAGGAGATGATTTCTATTTTGTTTACAAGAATACGCGAGCCAAGCAAACCGATATTGTGAAATTAGGCAACTGGTTAAAACAGCAGTGCTTTGAACAGGAATCATCATAACTCTAAATTGGTATTAGCCAAAAAATAGGCTAATACCTTCATTGCAAATCGAGTGTGAATTACCTTTTAAATGTTTATTACCGCTTACTTATCAATAGTGCATTAATGTTGAGTTATTTCAGCTCAATATTTTGTCAATGTGGTCGTTGCAATCACTTACTAAGTAATCAAAAATGTCTGCTACTAGCAACGGACCTTAACTAGATACATTCACTTTTCCATGAAGTGATCATAAAATCTATGGCGCTAGGTGCCCCGAAGCGCCATAGAATTTAAAACCTAAAATCATATTAATCTAATGTCCGCTTTGGTATTTTCTAATCAAATTAGAATTTTTGACTTTATAGATTCCTGATGAAATTTAGAACAATTCTATTATCTAACGCAGGGCTGATTTGTCTCGGTTCAAATATCGCTAGATAAGCGAAGGCTAACGTCCGCTATCGTATCTTTGCTGACTATTTTAGGTCGATTTTTCATTAATAAAAGGGGCAACAATGTGAGACTAGTTAGCCTTAGGAAAGTATTAAAAAACATTTTCAAATTATCAATAGTTACGGTCTTAGTTTATGCTTTTTTCTTGATGGTAAGTTTAAAGTGTGGAGCTATTGTACGAATCCAAAATATAAAATTTACCATCAGCTATTAGTTGATAAATTGCAGTACGACAGTTTGAGGACTATAATCCCCACTCTATCGTGTAGATAGTTTATAAAAGATCTGGAAGTTACCAGCCACACCAAACAACACTCTGCCGAGAAGGTAGCTAATTAAAAAAAACATATGTAATTTAATTACATAAATTATGTCAACGTATGGTTGTATTATTTTATGCCAACGTATGGTTGCTTTGTTTTATATATTTGTTTTTAATGGATATTTTTATGATTTTTTTGTCAAGGTATGGTTGTATCAACATTTAAATCAGTTATCTACAAAAAATTCTAATGCTTCACTATTGCTAGCGTTTATTTACAGTATGTTGCTTCATACTCCCGACTAAAACTCTTTATCTTCAGTACCCTCAATGCCGTAATGACCTTCATTACTAGCAGAATAAATATGTTTGTATCTTTTTAAGAATAAGCTGAGAAATTTCTTCGCTAGTTAACCTCCTTATATGCTAAAGAGGTTAGTAGCGAAAAATATGTTGGCGTTAGTTTAATCGCTTATTTTGGGCAAGGCGCTCCAGCATCTATCCATACTCCTACTGCTCTGACGAAGTCTTGGTGTTGTCCCGGAGCTTTTTCTCTTCCTGGGCCAGGTGACCAACTCCATGCTACGAGCGGATCAAGTTTTGCGTGGTGTTCATGAAACTCTTTTTTGAACGTTACAAGGTCATCTTTACCACCACGTTGGGCTAAATGGCTGCTGTTGTGTTCAGGATCAAGCCACTTGTTACATAATTGCTCAACAGTGATCCCTTCAGGAATAATCATGTTTTGCTGTGGCATATGCCATACAAACCCTGGCATCGCTGGTGCTATATTACCTGGGGGCATACCTTTTTTATCACCATTACTATGTTGATGACAAGAAGCACAGCTTAATACAACACCGGGTACCTGTTTGAATGTCTCGCCATCTTTAAATAGCACAACATTATTAGCAACAGTAATGTTCATCGGGTGAGGGCGACGGTTGTCGCCAACCGTTGGATAAAAACTACCTTCTTTATCAACAACACCATGACAATTTTTGCAGCGCGGGTGGGTTGCAACTTGGTGCATATATTCAATGGCAGTTGCTGCCGTAGGTTTGTCGATAAACGCTTGATAAGGGTCATTTGCTAAGGCTGATACTGAGATGCCCGTTATGCTTAACACTAAGGCGCTAACACTGGCTTTAATTAACCTACTCATGCTGTGTCCCCTTGTTTTTGTTCAATCATGGCTTTTACAACCGGTGGAGTCATTGGCAATGACTTGAGTCTGAGCCCTATGGCGTTAAAAATTGCGTTACCAATTGCAGGAGCAACTACTGTAGTGCCTGGTTCCCCAAGCCCGACAGGAAATTCATCACTTTCCACAAACGAAATATCCATATCGGGTACGTCTTTCATCCGCAATGGAAAGTAGTTATGTAAATTGCTACTTGCTACTTGTCCGTTTTTAAATTCGGTCCCTTCATGCAGAGCTAGACTGACACCCCATAGCAACGAGCCTTCCAATTGCGCCAGCGCACCGTCCGGATGCACAACAACACCACAATCAACAACACAGGTCAGTTTTATTACTGTCACCTTGCCTGACTCAGGGTGTACTTCAATATGTGCAGCTAATGCAACCCAAGTGGGCATAGAACGCTCTTGACCAAAGCTTAATGCGATACCTATACCTTGGTTTTTAGGCAGAGTTTGTTGGGTATCTACTTTTTTAGTTAATTCGTTCAAAACATTTTTTAAACGGTTAGCACCACCGACTGAATGAGGTGCACTACCAGATTGTCGTCCCTGAGCATCAAGTAAAGCTAGTCTAAACTCTGCAGGATCTTGTCCGCTTTTATGGGCGAGTTCATCCATGAATGATTCAACGCTCCATTGGATCCAACCTGGTCCTACTGATCTTAACCAGCCGGGAACAAATGTTTTTTGTGCTAGATCATTGTTATAAACTAGCACTTTGTGGTTCGGCAATGAGTACCAGTGATCTGAACCGCTTGCAGAAAGCATATCAATTTTTTTCTTACCATCTTTACTTGGCGCTAAAAATCCTGCTGCCATCGCTTTAGTTGGCCAACCTGAGGTAAATCTGTGCTCAATGCCAATAACCTCATTGTCGTCATTAAGTGTGGCACTTAAATTACTGACACTAGGCGAGCGAGGTTGATCGAAATGAGCGTCATCTTCACGGGTAAATACCATTTTTACCGGTTTACCTATGGCTTTTGCCGCCAATACTGCTGGGATCATGTAGTCGCCAAATAATCGTCTACCGAATCCACCGCCTAAGTAATATTGATGAATAATAACTTGTGAGTCATCTACTTCAAGAGCTTTCGCGACTGCTGGGAGCGTAAGTGATTGCCATTGATTACCACTATGGACGTGCCATACACCCTCTTTAAATTCAACAACGGCGTTGACTGGCTCAAGCTGAAAATGCATTGCGCTAGAAGTTGTATAAGTCGAGTCGAATTGACTAGCTGCACTTTCTTGCGCGGTAGCGGTATTGCCGACATCAACTAGCAATGCGCCTGCCTCTTGATCTGCAATTAAAGCTTTACCGCGATTTTGTATATCAGCTTCAGAAATACTCAAAGCATCGTTGTGAAGATAGCTGACCTTTATTTTATCAACTGCTTGAACAGCCGCGGGGTAATTATCAGCAAAAACGACAACCCAGCCCTCAAGCCAACCGCTTGGGTCTGATAATTCCTTATAACCTTGATAACCAGTAATTTTTTTAGCGTTACTGTCATCAACGGATTCAACTTTATTTCCGTATCGCGATGGCGGCACTACAGGACGTGCGAAAATCATACCCGGCACTTCAACATCAATACCGTAAACCGCAGTACCATTAACTTTAGGTGGTATATCTAAGGCTTGACTTTGTTTACCTATAATCGTGTGATGTTTGCGTGACTTGATAGCATAGTTTTTAAGCTCGTCAGCAGAAACTGTTTTATTAAATTGTTGTGTTTTAATCAACTCAGCGAAGCTGATGCGTTGCTGACCACAAACGACAAAGCCATTTTCTGCGTGACAATCTGCTATTGATTTATTTAACGCTTTTGCGCCAGCCTCAATGAGAATGGCTCTGCCAGCAGCACCTGCGCGTGATAATGGCTCATAACTTTGAAATACTGACCAAGAGCCACCTGTGACCATGTAACCCCATTTTGGATTGGTGTTTACATGCTCAATAATAACGTCATTCCAGTCTGCCCCTAGTTCCTCAGCAACAATTTTAGCTAATGCAGTACCTACATGCTGACCCATTTCGGCGCGTGCGATATTAACCTTAATAACGCCGTTTTGATCTATTTCATACCAAACCGTTGGAGAAAAATTCTTGTCAGTTAGCATTTTGTTAACTGATGATTGCTGAGCAAGTAGTGATGGTGCAAAAGCTACCATGAAAGCGGCACCTACTGAACCAATCAGTAGGTTGCGTCGAGAAAGATCGATGTTGTCTTTACCTTTATCTGAGATGCTCATGATTGAATCTCCTGCTCATCTGGATAATAAATATTAACACCACTTATATCGGTGTCTGTTACTTTCGCTGCGCGCTTTATCGCTTTTTTAATCCGATGATAAGCCATACAACGACATAAATTGCCATTCATGTGCGTAACAATTTCTTCATCTGTTGGTGAGGGGTAGTATTTTAGTAAGGTAGCCGCTTGCATAATTTGTCCAGACTGACAATAGCCGCATTGTGGCACTTGTTCTTCTACCCAAGCTTTTTGTAATGGATGAGAATCGTTCAGTCCTTCAATGGTGGTGATAACTTTGCCCTGAGCTTGCTTAAGCGGAAAGTTACAAGAACGCACCGCTTGTTCGTCAATATGTATTGTACATGCGCCACACATAGCTATGCCACAGCCAAATTTGGTGCCTTTTAATCCTAATTCATCGCGAATAACCCAAAGTAGTGGTGTATCTTGTGGGGAGTTAGATTCAACATTTTTGCCATTTAAGGTAAACGTCACCATAGTGAGTCCTTTATATATTTCTTTATTAATTTATACCTTTAATACTAGCTCAAATACTTGCAATATTGTCATTTAATTTGCGTTATGAGTAATGTCAGCTAAGCCCAGTGCGTATTGAGAAGTTTGCTCTGGCCGTAGCTGTTAAATTTTATGTGCAGGGAAACCAAAGTGCATTAGATAATCGATTATTAATAACACATTTAGCATGCTTATATTTTGGTATGAAAAAGTCATTTATATTTTATCTGTATATGCGGTTTAGTGATGTAGTGAAGATAATAATTGATTGTATATCAAAAGCTTGAGAAGGGAAGAAGGCAAAGTATCAATTAAATCAATACCTTGCCTTTAAATATATCTACTGTGCGGCTCAGTTATAAATACATCCAGTTTAGAAGTAAAGAAAGTGTTATCCACATCAGTATAATTAACGGAATACCAATACGCATAAAGTCAGAAAACTTATAACCCCCCGCATTCATGACCAATAAATTGGTTTTATAAGCCATAGGCGTTGCGTAACTTAGGTTAGCACCAAATAATACCGCTAAAATAAAAGGTTCTGGCGATAGATTTAATTGGCTGGCCACGGAAATCGCAATGGGAGTTCCTATAACTGCTGCAGCATTGTTAGAAACAATATTGGTTAAGATAGCTAGTAACAACATTAATGCCGCTAAAATTCCACCTGGAGGTAAACCATATGATAAAGCAACAAATACTTGCGCTATATATTCTGCGCCGCCAGTCATCATCATAGCGGAGCCTAACGCCAATGATGCTGCAACAATTAATATAACTTGAGTGCTTAGCGCAGAAGAAGCTTCTTGCCAGTCTAAACATTTAGTCAGTAATAGGATTAGTACGCCACAAACCGCACTAATTTCAATGGGTAAAATACCAATAGCTGACGTTACAACCACAGCGAGCAATGTGCCTAATGCTATTGGCGCTTTGCTTGTTTGTGGTAATGATTCTGCACCATCTATTATCAATAACCCCGGTTTTTCTTTTAATAAGGCTATTTGTTCTATTTCACCTTGAACAAGGAGTACATCGCCAATTTTTAAGCGGGTTTTACCAATACCATTACGCCCAATCTCCATAGCCTTACCTGCTCTATGTAAGGCAACAACGGTAATGGCGTGTTTGTTAATAAAGTTAGCTTCTTGTAATGTACGACCTTCAATACCTGAACCAGCAATAATGACAATCTCAGCTAAAATTTGCTTTTCAGCTTTTAAAGGATGCTCTTCATCAACTTTATGCTGACCTGAAAATAAGGTGGCACCAAGCACTGTTTCGTACTCTTTAAGTCTGTCCGGGTAATCATGAACTTTTAATCTGTCACCAACAATGAGTACGGTATCTGGTAAGGGAATAATATTTTTATTTTCAGGTCCGCGCTGAATACTTTCTATCTTTAATTGTCCGTCTGTTAGGGCAATTATTTCAGTGATAGTTTTTTCGTTAACAGCACTTTCTTCATTAATATTAAGATAAGCACTGAAAATCCGAGGCGATGTGTCAGGCATTGAAGGGGATCTACTTGGCAGCAGCTTAGGTGCTACAAGCCATAAATAAATAACCGCGACAACGGAAGCAATAAGTGCTGGTTTAGCAAAGTCAAAAAGGCCAAATTCAGCTGCGCCCATATTGCTGGCAATACTAACAACCAGTAAATTGGTTGAAGTACCAATAGTGGTTGCCATACCGCCCACTAAAGTGGCAAGCCCCATGGGTAATAACATGGGTGACGAGTCAGTTTTAGTTCGCAAAGATACACTGATTAAAATAGGCAGGAGCAATACAACAACGGGCGTATTATTTATAAAAGCACTTAAAGTTCCAGCTAGTACGAGTGTAATTAACAATGACAACGCAGGACTGATTTTCCATAACTTAGCTAAATATCGTCCAATCGGTTCTAACGCACCGGTCCGCACAATACCGTGACCAATAATCATTAATGAACAAACGGTCACCAAAGCCTCATGGCCAAAACCAAAAAATAAAGTACTGGGTTCAAAGTGAACACCATCAACTGAAAATGGAAAAACTGCAAACATTACACATAATATAGCCATCACAGCTAGCGATGAGGTTTCTAGCGGTATATCTTCACGGCGAAATAAATATAATGCTAAAACGGTGATTAGCAAAACCGCCAATGCATGATGATTAGGGAGATCTGGAATATTCAAAAGTATACCCACTTATTGTAATAATTTAGTTATTAAAGCTAGCCGTTAATTTAGCGGCATAAGGAAATTGAGAGAGATTAATTATGCTCTTTCATGAATTCTAAAGCTTTAGATACAGCAACTTTGACGTTGTTTTCCATCTCAAACCGCTCAGAAGCGGGCAAATAGAAAGCCATATCAACTTCATGGCGTATGTAGCGTGTAGGTAATTGGTTTAACACAACGCAAACTAAGTCGGCAATGAACTCAGCATCATAGTTATCTTCTAGTTTCAAGGCTGTAAAATGTTGTGAAACTAACTTCTCGTAATAGTTATGTATATCGTCAGAAATTTTCATGTTTATGACTTTTTTTAATGGATATATTTGCAAGACTAATGCTAGTGCAATGAAAACACCAATCTTTTTTCGGCGTAAATACAAATTTTAAGTAAAAAATTGAATAGAGACGCTACTTTAAAACTGTTCGGATTTAGATATTTCGCGTTCTAATTTTGAAATGGCTTGGCGACATCGGCCAAGACGTTGATGTAGGGCAAGTGTTTCATCTGTTAATTGTTTAGATTTATTAGCTGGTGCTCCGTGCATTTGTCTTTCACGTATTTCGATCATTTCTAGTAATCGCCTTTCAAACTCAAAAGTTTCGTTAAGTTTATTGTGTAAGTTATGACTTGATTGCATCACCGCCTGTGCTGCTTTCTTAAAACGTCTGGATTTAATGGCAACAAGTCGTTGAGCAGGTTCTTTATGCAGAGTGCTATTTGAATTTAATGCATTTCTCAAGGCTGAAATCTGCTGCTCGATAATTAACAAGCGACTATGGGCAAGGGTGTTTTTATTAGCCGTTAACAGGCGAGACAATTCATTGGTTTTATCTTTTACTTCTGCCACATAAGGATGAAATTGATCACTGTGAGTGAGAAATAGCTTCTCAGAAAAAATATCATTTTCTTGAATTATTTTATGAGACTTTGAATGCTTATTTTGTTGGTCAACAAGTTTAGCTTGTTCGTCTATTTGATCGAGAATTGCATGAATTTTATTAATCGCACTTTGCATGAGAAATTTTCCTTAACTTAACCAAGCTTGATAGGCTAAATTAACTGACATAAGAATAACAACAGTGATAAAAACAGGGCGTATTAACTTACTACCAAATTTAATCGCCCAATGAGCGCCTACCCAAGCACCAAGCATTATAAAAATTCCCATCGAAATGCCAAGTACAAAATTAACGTGTCCAAGATAGATAAAGGTTAATAAGCTAAAGAAATTGCTAACAAAGTTGGTTGAGCGTGCTAATCCTGAGCTAAGGAGAATATCAATTTTGTACAGGGCATTTGATGAGCTTACCCAAAATGCGCCAGTACCAGGGCCTGCGACACCATCATAAAAGCCTAAAATGAGCCCTTGTATTATTTGTTTAATTTTTATTATCTTGTTTTTTATTGGTAAACCAAGAACTTCACTGGTAACGGATCTTGAGAATAGCGTGTAAATAGCGGTCAAAACTACAAGCACTGGAATGTATTTATCTAAAAACTCTACAGATAAAAAATTTACAATTATAGTGCCTAAAATCGCGCCGGCAGCAGTTGCTATAATAGATAGTCGCCAGTATTTAGGGTTAAACAGGTTTTTTCGATAAAAAGTAAACGACGCAGTAAGTGAACCGAAAGAGGCCGCGAGTTTATTTGTTCCAAGTGCAACATGGGGTGGTAAACCTGATGTTAATAATGTTGGCACTGTTAGCATACCACCACCACCAGCGATAGCATCAATAAGGCCCGCAACAAAGCCAACACTACATAAGGTTATCCATAAACTAATGTCGAGGACGGGATCAATAACCATAGAATATTTTGCATAGTAAATTTGAGGGCAACTATAGCACAATGAAACAGTGAATTTATGTCGATTTATAACTCATAGCTATAGAGCACGCTGACTTTTAAATTTTAGGTAGTTATTGGATGATAAATATACATAACCAATTTATTCACCTGTATTTTTTTTGAGCTTAGGAGCTTAAATTTAATCACTGAAAAAGCCCTGAAATGCCAATAAACCTGCGTAGAGTGGTTAATTGTTGTTAAAATTTTACTCGGTTACAAAATAATTGAAAATAAATATTAGCAACTGTTTCATTTTGTTTACGTTAACAACTGTTTTCTTTAAGTTATTGTTAATAAAGGTTTATGTTGCAGCTGGGTTTTTATATGGTTTTTTTACTTAGTTTAACTTTTAGTTACGTAATATATGTAGATTTACATTAATTAATAAACAAGAGAATCAAATTAACCCTATGTTTTAT